>JAYSVR010000081.1:0-26428 GCA_043718445.1 Acidobacteriota bacterium
GAAAGGCACGCTCACAGGCCAGCCGCCCAACGTGGTTTATACGCCCAATCTGGATTTCAACGGAGCCGATAGTTTTACGTTTAAGGTGAATGACGGCGAGACCGATAGTCCGCCCGCGACGGTGCGGCTGACGGTGCGTCCGGTGAACGACGCGCCCGTGACGACCGGGCAAAACGTAGTGACCGACGAAGACACGCCGAAAACCATCACGCTCACGGGCAGCGATGTGGATGGCAATCCGCTCACGTTCGCGGTTATCGCGCCGCCCACTAAGGGCACGTTGTCAGGCACTGCGCCTAACGTAGTTTATACGCCTAACCGCGATTTCAACGGCACTGACAGTTTCACGTTTAAGGCGAATGACGGGACTGCTGACAGCAATGTTTCGACGGTGAATATCACTGTCACGCCAGTGAACGATGCGCCGATTGCGCGTGACCGCCGTTACACGACTGATGAAGACACGCTGGTCGTCGCGGCGCTTGACGCGCTTGATGCCGAAAGCGACGCGATCACTTATAGCGTAGTGGCACAACCCAAAAACGGCAGCCTCAGCGGCACGGCTCCGAATTTGATTTATACGCCGAAAGCGAATTTCAACGGCACTGATTCGTTCACTTATAGCGCGAGTGACGGCAGGCTGGCGGGCAACATCGCTACGATCACGGTGGTCGTTAATCCGGTGAACGACGTGCCCGTGGCTGAAGGGCTGAACGTGGCGACCGACGAAGACACGGCAGTCAATCTGAAACTCGTGGCAACCGATATTGATGGCGATGCGTTGCAATACGTGATTGTCGCCGCGCCGGTTAAGGGCAAGCTGACGGGCACTGCGCCGAACCTGACGTATACGCCGAACCTTAATGAGAACGGCGCTGACACGTTCACGTTCAAGGTGAATGACGGCAAGGCCGACAGCAATCTGGCTTTCGTCAACGTGACGATTCGTCCGGTGAACGATGCGCCGCGCGCGCGTCCGCAAACGGTCGAAGTCAACGAAGACGAAACGAAAGCCTTCGTGTTGGATGCGGTTGATCCTGATGGCGACAAGCTGACGTTCACGATTGTGACGCCGCCGACCAAAGGACGACTCGAAGGCCAAGCGCCGAATTTGGCGTTCGTGCCGATGCGCGATGCCAATGGCTTAGACAGTTTCACTTATCGCGTGAGCGACGGCACGGTGACGAGCGAACTCATTCGGGTGACGATTCAAATCAACGGCATCAATGATCCGCCGACCTTTCTCGTACCCGGCGCGCAAACCGTCGCCGAAGGCCAGTTGCTGACCTTCACGATTGCGGCGGAAGACGACGACCTCTCGCTGTTGAAATTCACCGCGCCGTCATTGCCGACGGGCGCGAGCTTCATCGAAGCGCAGCGGCTGTTTTCGTGGACGCCGAATTTCGAGCAGGCCGGAACCTATAAAGTCGGCTTCAATCTCGAAGACACCGGCACGCCGCCTTTCAGTGTTTACCGCGAAGTCACGATCACCGTCACCAACACCAACCGCGCGCCGCGCGCCAATGCGCTGACGATCAACACCAACGAAGACACGCCGGTCGGCGTCACGCTCACGGGCGCGGACGATGACCGCGATGCGTTGACGTTCATGGTTGTCACGCCGCCGAGTCGCGGCAAGTTGAGCGGAATTGGGCCGAATCTGACTTATACGCCGAACCTGAATTTCAACGGCGCTGATTCGTTCACTTACAAATCGAATGACGGCAAGGCCGATAGTTCGTTCGCCACGGTGAATCTCAACGTCGCCGCCGTGAACGACGCGCCGGTGCTGAACGTACCTGATGCGCAGTTCCTTAACGAAGGCGAACGGCTCGCATTCGCGCTGACGTTCGGCGATCCCGACACAGGACAGACGCACACGTTTAGCGCGACAGGCTTGCCGCAAGGCGCACAACTCAACGCGCAAACCGGAGCCTTCACCTGGACGCCGGGCAACAAGCAGGCGGGCAGTTACAAAATAGATTTTCGCGTGACTGACAACGGCTCGCCGGTGTTGAGTGACGGCAAGTCGGTGATGGTAACGGTGACGAATCCCGCGCCGACCGCGCGTCCGATGAGCGTCATTCTCGACGAAGACACGCCGCGCGCTTTCACGTTGGACGTGAGCGACGCTGATGGCGACGCGCTCACTTACGTCATCATCAATGCGCCGCAACACGGCGCGCTTTCGGGCACTGCGCCGAACCTGACTTATACGCCCGCGTTGAATTATCACGGAACCGATCAGTTCACGTTCAAGGCTAATGACGGCGTGGCTGACAGCAACACGGTGACGGTCAGCCTGACGATCAATTCGATCAATGACGCGCCGACGTTGATGGTTCCAGGTGCGCAAACTGGCAACGAAAATCAGTTGCTGACGTTTGTCATATCGGCGAGTGACCCCGACACGGGACAAACCGTGACGTTGGCACTGATGAATCCACCCGAAGGCGCAGTGTTCGAGCGCCAAACCGGCACGTTGCGGTGGACGCCGAGTTTCACGCAAGCCGGTTCTTACACGTTGAATTTCACCGCGACCGACAACGGCGCGCCCGTGCGCAGCGACAGCAAAAGCGTGAGTGTCACGATCAACAACGTGAACCGCGCGCCCGTCGCCAATCCCAACAGCGTCACGACCGAAGAAGACACGGCGCGCAATTTCACCATCAGCGGCAGCGACCCTGACGGCGATGCGATCACTTATATGATCTTGACGCCGCCGCGTAACGGCGCGCTTGCTGGCACTGCGCCGAATCTGACTTATACGCCAAACGCAAATTTCAACGGGGGTGATTCGTTCACCTTCCGCGTGAGCGATGCTTCGCTCGAGAGCGCGTTCGCCACCGTTGACATCACGGTTACGTCAACGAACGACGCGCCGGTGTTGACCGTACCCGCCGCGCAAACCGGCAACGAAAATCAATTGTTGAGCTTCACGATTTCGGGCGCTGACCTCGATGGCCCGACGCCGTTGCGTTACAGCGCGACGAACCTGCCGAGCGGCGCGAATTTTGATGAACCCTCGCGCACCTTCACGTGGACGCCGAACTTCACGCAAGCGGGCGATTACACGGTGATGTTCACCGTCGCTGACGGAGCCGTGCCGCCGCGCACTGATTCAAAGACCGTGGCAATCAAGATCAACAACGTCAATCGTGCGCCGATCGCCGATGCGAAATCGGTGATGACTGACGAAGACCTGGCAGTGGCGATTACGCTCACGGGCAGCGACCCCGACGGGCAAACCGTGACGTTCGCCCTCGGCGCGCAACCGACGAACGGTGCGCTCACCGGCACTGCGCCGAATGTGACCTATACGCCGCGCAAAGATTTTGTCGGAACCGACACGTTCACCTATCGCACCAGCGATGGCAGTTTAGACAGTCCGTTGGCGACGGTGACGATCACGGTGAAAAACGTGAACGACGCGCCGGTCGCTACGCCGCAATCTATCGCGGTGGATGAAGACACGGCGAAATCTGTCGTGCTGACGGGAACCGATGCTGACGGCGATCAACTCACGTTCATGGTCACGGCTGCGCCGACGCGCGGACGGTTGACAGGTACGCCGCCGAATCTGACTTACACGCCGAACAACGATTTCACGGGCACTGACAGCTTCACGTTCAAGGCCAATGACGGCAAGGCTGACAGCAACACGGGAACGATTACGTTAAGCGTAGGCGGCGTGAACGATCCGCCGACGGCGACCGCGCAATCGGTCACGACCGATGAAGACGTGGCGAAAGCCATCACGCTGGCGGGCGTAGACGTGGATGGCGACACGTTGAGTTTCGTGATTGTCACGCTGCCGACGCGCGGCACGTTGAACGGCACGTTGCCCAACGTGACCTATACGCCGAACGCGAATTACTTCGGCACTGATTCGTTCAGCTTCAAGGCGAATGACGGGCAGTTAGACAGTCCGCCCGCGACCGTCTCGCTCACGATCAATTCGGTCAATGATGCGCCGACGCTGTTTGTGCCCGACCCGCAAACCGGCAACGAAGGCACGACGATCACGTTCACGTTGACGGCAACCGACCCCGATCAAGGCGCAGTGTTGACGTTCAGTTCTGACAATCTGCCGAGCGGCGCGACGATCAATCCGCAAACGGGTACGTTCACGTGGATGCCTACGTTCGAGCAAGCGGGCAGCGTCAACGTGCGGTTCACCGTCACTGATGAAGGCGGCCTGAGCCAAACCAAAGCCGCGACCGTCATCGTCAGAGACGTGCCGCGCGGCCTTATCGCCAACGCCCAATCGGTCACGACCGACGAAGACATCACCAAAGCCATCACGCTCACGGGCAGCGATCCCGAAGGTGGCACGCTCACTTACGTCATCGTCTCGCCGCCGACGCGCGGTACGTTGACGGGCACTCCGCCCAACGTGGTGTATGCGCCGAACGCCAACGTCAACGGCGGCGATTCGTTCACGTTCAAGGTCACATCGGGTGGGCGCGAAAGCGCACCCGCCACCGTGAGCCTCACCGTGAATGCGATCAACGACGCGCCGACGATCACTGCGCCTGACACGCGCACCGCGAACGAAGGCGAATTGATTTCGTTCGTCGTGTCGGCCAGCGACGTTGACGTCGGACAAACCGTGACGCTCACGAGCGGTACGTTGCCGAGCGGTGCGACATTCAACGCGCAAACCGGCGCGTTCGCGTGGACGCCAAACTTCCAGCAAAGCGGCACTTTTCCCATCAGCTTCACGGCGACTGACAACGGTTCGCCGCAACAGGCTGCGTCGAAGACGGTCACGATTACGGTGAACGATCTCAATCGCGCGCCGGCGGCTGACAGCAAATCGGCGGCGACCAACGAAGACACAGGCGTTCCGATTACGCTCACCGGCAGCGACCCTGAAAGCGATCCGCTGACGTTCAGTATTGTCGCGCCGCCCGCGCACGGCACGCTGACTGGCACGGCTCCGAATCTGACTTATACGCCGAGCTTGAATTACTTCGGCGCTGATTCGTTTAGTTACAAAGCCAATGACGGCAGGCTCGACAGCGTGAACGCGCTGGTTTCGCTCACCGTTAATCCGCTGCCTGACGCGCCTGCGCTCACCGTGCCGGGTACGATCACGGTCTCGCCCAATCAATTGGTGAGCTTCCAGGTAAGCGCGATTGACCCCGACGGCAATCAACCGCTGACTTTCAGTGCGAGCAATCTGCCGCAAGGCGCGAATTTCGATCCCGCGTCGCGCACCTTTACCTGGACGCCCACCGCACTCGGCGAAGTGACGGCGACGTTCAGGGTGCAAGACGACAGCAATCCGCCGCTGTCTGACACCAAGACGGTCACGATCACTGTGACCAACACGGCGAACCGTCCGCCGGTTTGTGTGTCGCAAGAAGTCACGACCGACGAAGACACGCCGAAAGGCATCGTGCTGTCGTGCAGCGATCCTGACCAAGACCCGGTCACCATCAGCGTCGTGCAAGGGCCGATGCATGGATTGCTGTCAGGCAATACCGGTCCGAATATCACTTATTCGCCGAACACGAATTACAGCGGCGGCGACAACTTCACCTTCCGCGCTAACGACGGCAAGGTGAATGGCTCACCCGCGACGATCACGCTCAACGTGACGCCGGTGTGCGACGCGCCCGCGTTAAGCGTACCGAATGCGCAAACCGCCGTGCCCGGTCAATTGCTGACTTTCGTCGTCACCGCCAGTGACGTTGACGGTCCGACGCTGACGCTGACCGCCGTGAATCTGCCGCAGGGCGCGACCTTCACGCCCAATCAAAACGGCACGTCGGGCACGTTCGCCTGGACGCCGCCGCAATCGTTCCCGGCAGGCGCACTGACGGTGACGTTCAGCGTGGCCGATAACTGCACGCCCACGCAGCTCTCCGATCAAAAAGGCGTGCGCATCACGGTCGGCCAGAGCGACGGGTGGACGCAGACCAACGGCCCTGAAGGCGGCAAGATCACGGCAATGGTGCTGAACGGTTCGACGGTCTTTGCCGGTACGCAAGGCGGCGGCGTGTTCCGCTCGACCGACGGCGGTGTCAATTGGACGCGCGCCAGCAACGGCTTGTTAAGCCCCGACATTACGTCGCTCGTGTTCCGCGACAACGCGCTTTATGCGGGTACGGCAGGCGAAGGCGTCTTCCGCTCAACTGACAACGGCGACAACTGGACGGAATTCAACGAACTGCTCACCGAAGGTTTTGTCTTCGCTATGACTTCGACGCCGACGCATCTTTATGCGGCGGTCTCAAGCACCGCGATCACACCGCCCAAAGTGCGCCGCAGTCTGTTCAACAATTCGGGCTGGGTTGATTACGACAACAACTTCCCGGCGGGCAATGACATCACCGACCTGCAAATCGTAGGCAGTGAAATCTATGCCAGCACGTTGGTAGACGGCGTATTCGTTTCGTCTGTAAACAGCGCCAACTGGGCCGCGTTCAATACCAACTTCCCGCCCGCGCTTTTCGGCGCTCAAGCCAAAGCGCGGCGACTGAATAAACCGTTTAGCGGAAAGTTCGCGCTGCGTGCGCCGACTGAAGTCGGAGTCAGCGTTTACGCCCTCGCGTCGAACGGTACTACGCTTTATGCCGCGACGGACGGAGGCGTTTATACGTCGCCCGTCGGTACGGCGGACTGGCGAACGGCCAACACCGGCATTGACGGCGCGACGGTCGTTTCGTCCATCGAGGTCGTCAACGGCAATCTTTATGCGCGCGCCGAAATCGGCGACGGCATCGGCGCATCGAACACGTTCAACGTAATTCGTTCGAGCCTCTCGCCCATCAGTTGGTCGAACGTGAACACCGGCCTAACCAATCGCGGCGTCAACGTTTTTGCCGGTAATGCGAGTTTCGTGCTGGCCGGAACCAACGGCAGCGGCATTGCGCGTTCAACCAACGGCGGCACGAGTTGGCAAGATTCCAACGCGGGACTCAGAGCCGCCATCGTGAATACGCTGACGGTCAACGGTACGCGCTTGCTGGCAGGCACTGAGGGCGCAGGCATTTTCGCTTCGTCCAACGACGGTCAAACCTGGACGCCGCTCAACAACGGACTCGAAGCGCTCTTCCCGCTCACCGTCACTCGCATCGTGCCCAACGGCCCAAACAGTATGACGCTGTATGCCAGCACGGTGCGACGCGGAGTAAAGCGTTCGACCGACAACGGCGCGACGTGGGCTGATTACAGCACGGGCTTGCCCGCAGGCGTGCGCGTACTCGACCTGCTGGTGGTAGGCAACTTGTTGTTTGCAGCAGCCGATGATTTCGGCACTTACCTGACGCCGACGGCCTCGACTTCGTGGAATCGCATTGAGAGTTTGAGTACGGCCAGTTCGACGGGGCTTTATCGCAACGCGACCAATGTCTTTGTCGGTACGAATTCCGGCAGCCTGTTTCGCGGTACGTTAGAAGGCACGGGCTTCGTGCCGGTGGGCAGCGGCTTGCCCAACGGCGATGGCGGACCCGTTTCGTCCTTTGCCGAAATCGGCACGGCGTTCTTTGTCGGCGTTGATGGCGACGGCGTTTTCCGTTCGCCCGACAACGGCTCGAACTTCACCTCTGAATCGGTCGGCCTGACGCAACGCACCGTCACCGGCTTGCAGGTCAACAAAACTACGCTTTATGCGGCGACCTTCGGCGGCGGCGTTTTTTACACCACCGACAACGGCGAAAACTGGACGCAGATCATCAACAACCTAACGAACCTGCGCTTGCGTACACTGGTCATCAAAGACGGCAAATTGTTTGCTGGCACTGAAGGCGGCGGCGTTTTCTCGCGTCCGGTGCAGGAATAGCGCGGTAAAGGCTCAATCGAAATCGAAGAGACATTTTCAATTTTCCATTTTAGATTTTTCATTTTTCATTGCCGGAAAAACGCCGCGTCACTTCTCGAAAGACACGGCAAGATTTCGGGGCAATGAAAAATGGAAAATGGAAAATGGAAAATGGAAAATGGAAAATGGAAAATGCTCTCCTCTCGTGAAATGCGTTCACCCAAAATTCGGTAGTGCTGCTTCAACGTAACGACGTGCCATGAAAAAACGCATCCTCCTGATCGAAGACGAACCCGGTCTCGTGTTGGGACTGACCGATTTGCTGTGCCATGAAGGCTATGAGGTTGAGACCACGCCCGATGGACTGACGGGTTTTCAGTGGGCGAGCGAGAACCGTTACGACTTGTTGATGCTTGACGTGAACCTGCCGGGCAAGAACGGTTTCGATCTCTGCCGCGACTTGCGACAACGCGGCGTAACGACGCCGATTTTGATGCTGACCGCGCGCGGACAAGTGATTGATAAAGTACTCGGCTTGAAACTCGGCGCTGATGATTACCTGACCAAACCGTTTGAATCGCTAGAACTGCTCGCCCGCGTCGAAGCGCGTTTGCGCACTATCTCAAACCCAACTTCAGCACCGCTTGAAACCGTTGCCTTCGGTTCTGTCACCGTCAATTTCACCAGCACCGAAGTCCGTCGCCACGGCCAACTCGTCGAAATGTCTGCCCGCGAATTCGCCCTGCTGCGCTTTCTCGTCGAACGCCCGCACGTCACGCTCGCACGGCAACAGTTGTTACAAGAGGTGTGGGGTTACGACGCCGAAACCGAGACGCGCACCATTGACGTACACCTCGGCTGGTTGCGGCAAAAACTCGAAGACGATCCGCGCAACCCGTGTTACTTCCTGACCGTGCGCGGCTTCGGATACAAATTCGTCCCGCCTGAATAGGTAACTGAACTTCAACGTAAGCAGCGCCCCTGCTGTTTTAGGCTGCCCAGACAAAACTCTTTGCTCGCCATTCATCCTGTTTCGTTATCCATTCAGTCCCCCCAATCAACCATTCAACCAAAGGCGTTATGCGTTAGGGTTGAGCCGTGAGTAAGATGTGCGCAACGAGTCAAACTCGAAAGAGCGGGTTTATTTTCTATGTCCGATTCCATCGCAACACTGGTGAATCTGGTCGGTTACGTAACCGGCGCGGCCTTGTATGCCACGTTGCTGTTCGTCGTCTTTAGCGAAGCTCATCACCGCCGTCACAAAAGCGAAACCGCCGATTGGTTGCCGTTGCTCACCGCCTGCGCAGGCCTGGTGTGGAATATCGGTTCGCTGATTGGTTGGGGTTTGCAATCGTTCGGCGACTGGCAATTTTTTGTGACGGCGGGCACGTTCACCGCGTTGGGCTTGTTGCCCGCGTTGGTCGTGCATTCGGTCTTGCGGCAAGACGAAGGCTTACCCACCCAACGCGCCGCGTTCGCCTTGGTGATGATCGCTTATTCGTTGAGCGCGACGGCGGGCGTGTTGCATTTCGCGCAAGCCTGGCTTTATCGCGCGGCTCCGGCGCATTGGGGCTTGCACTTGCTGACGGTCGGATTCGTCGTATTGATCGGCGCGGTGTTGTTGCACACGCAGCTTTACCTGCACCGGGCAGCGGTGCGGAACTGGAAGCGCATCACGTGGGTCGCGGCACTCGCGGTTTTTGCCGTGTCGGCCTTACACCTCAGCCATCACGAAGGGCAGCATTATCCCTGGTGGGTCGAACTCGTGGGGCATCACGCTTCGCTGTTGCTGGTGCTGGCGATTCTTTATCAAGACTATCGTTTTGCGCTGGCCGATTTGTTTTTGAAACGTGCGCTGACCCTGTTGCTGTTGATCGCGGTCATCGTCGCCGCACAGCAATTCATCGTTTGGCCGACGCTGCAACGTCACGCCGCGCATGGCCCACTTGATCCTTTACCGTTTGGCGTATTGCTTTTGCTCTGGCTGGCGACGGCGTTGCTGACGCCGTGGCTGTGGCGCTTGGCGAACTGGTTCGTCAACACGATTGTCTTGCGGCGGACTGATTACGAAGCCGCGCGTGCCGAACTTGTCGCGCAGCTTGCCGCGAGCGATACGCCCGATGAAGTCTTGCAAACCGCTAGCCGCCAACTCGAACGCGCACTCACCGCGCGCGCGATTCGTTGGGAAGCCGCGAACGCCGAAGCCTCAGCCCTGTTGCCGCAAATTGAAAAAAGCCAGCCGCGCGCCTCGTTGGCTTTCCCGCGTGCCGCGAACTTGCCAACCGCCAGCGTCATTGTTCCAACGAGCGAAGCGCCGCAATACAAATTGCTGATTGGCGAACTCGCGGGTGGCAGGCGTTTGTTGTCAGACGATCTGGCGTTGTTGTCGCACGCGAGCCTGTTGGCGGCGCGTCGCATTGATGCGCTGCGCGTCATTCACGAACGCTGCTTGCGCGATTTGCACGAACAGGAAATGCACCAACTCGCCACCGAAGCCGAGCTGCGAGCCTTGCGCGCGCAAATCAATCCGCACTTTTTATTCAACGCGCTGACGACGATTGGTTATTTGATTCAGACCGCGCCTGAGAAAGCGTTGGATACGTTGTTGCGGCTGACTTCGTTGTTGCGCGGCGTATTGCGACGAACGGAAGGCGAGTTCGTCACGTTGGGCGATGAAATCAGTTTGATCGAAGCCTATCTCGACATTGAACGCACGCGCTTTGAAGACCGACTGCGCGTGTTGATTGATGTGCCGACTGAGTTACGCAGCCTGCGCATTCCCGCGCTGCTGATTCAACCGCTCGTCGAAAACGCCATCAAGCACGGCATCGCTCCGCAACGCAGCGGCGGCGAAGTCGTCGTGTTAGCGCGACTGGAAAAAGAAGCTGAGAGTGAGTGTTTGAAACTTTGGGTACGCGACACGGGCGCAGGCGCAAGCGACGCGACGTTGCAAGCCGGACGCGCGCGCGGCGTAGGCCTCGCGAGCATCGAACGCCGCTTGCTCGCGCATTATGGCGAAGCGGCCAAGTTCGATTGGCAAAGCGCGTCGGGTCTGGGCACCACGATTACGCTGACCTTGCCGATTCAAGTGTCGAGTGTTGCCAGCAATACAACGAACAACGTCACGGGCAACGTCGCCGATTTCGCCAGCGCCGCCGCTGCCAATCGAATCACCAAGAGGAGGTCGGCGTGAATCAAAAGATGCGCGTCATCATCGCCGACGACGAACGTCCGGCGCGTTCGTTTCTCGCGGCGTTGCTGCGCAGCCACGAAGACATCGAACTCATCGGCGAAGCTGCGCACGGAGCAGAAGCCCTCGAATTGATCGAAACGCTGCGTCCTGATTTGGCGCTGCTTGATTTGCAAATGCCCGAAATCACCGGCCTTGATGTGATTCGCTTGCTGCCCAAACGCCACACGCCGCTCGTGATTTTCGCTACGGCGCACGATGAATACGCTGTGCAAGCCTTTCAACTCAACGCCGTAGACTATCTGCTCAAACCCGTCGAAGCTGCGCGCTTGCGCGAAGCCCTCACGCGCGCGCAAGACCGGCTCGAACGCAGCGAATTACACCAAGCCGCCGTGACAAGTTTGCAAGCGGCGGTTGAGAGTTACGATGAAGCGATGCCGCCCGCGCGCTTAGAGCGCATCCCCGTGCGCCAACGTGACGAGATCATCATTGTTCCAGTGGCCGAACTCGCTTCGGTCGTAGCCGAAGGCGAGCTGTTGCACCTGACGATGGCGAACAAAGAAAAATACACGATGACTTATCGCCTCAAAGACCTCGAAGCCCGTCTCGACCCCGCGCAATTCGTCCGGCTCGCACGCGGTACGTTGGCGAACGTCACGATGATTCGCCGCGTCAGCCCGCTGCCCGGCGGCAATTACCTCGTGACCTTGAGCAACGGCGCACAACTCAACGCCAGTCGCATTCAAAGCCGCATCCTGCGCGAACAGTTGTGGCGGTTGTGACACGCTTTACGGGAGTCGCTCGGTTAAGGTTTACGCAATGCTCGAAGCGACGTAACATAACGTGAAATGAACCAACTAGCGGTTTACAAACAGGCTCCAATCACTGAGGCGCTTTTGGATTTGCGCGTTACTAACGCGCACGCGTTATCGCCTGTTCAATTTCGTCAAGCGTTGGCTAGTTTGGCGAATGAATATCCGAATCAACAAGAATTACTTAAGTTTGCCAGCGAAGTGTCGTTTGGCGCGACAGTCGGCACAACAACGCGCCAGACACCGATTGGTTTATTGTTGGCAAGTGGTGATGGGAAACAGGTATTACAAGCCCGACAGGATGGAATGACTTTTAGTCGCTTGGCTCCTTATGGACGGTGGGAAACGTTCCGCGACGAAGCTCATCGGTTATGGTCACTTTATCGTGAAGTGACCGGCTCGCAAGAATTATTGCGAGTGGCAGTGCGTTACATCAACCGGCTGGATTTGCCCTCACAGGTTGTTGATTTGAAGGAATACTTGCGAACCTCGCCGGAAATCTCATCTGCACTAACGCAACAGATGAGCGGCTACTTTATGCAGTTGCAGTTACCGCAAGTAGACCTCAAAGCGATGTTGGTACTTACTCAAGCAACAGTGCCATCACCCAGCCTAGAGAAAGCATCCGTGTTGCTCGATATCGAATTGTCACGCGAAGTCGAATTGTTGAATGATGAAGCATTCCTGTGGGACTATTTAGAGCAATTGCGGCTCCGCAAAAATCAAATCTTTGATGGATGTTTAACTGAAAAAATGAAGGAGTTGATCCAGTAATGGCTATTGCAACAGTTGCTTACGCCGAACCGCCCGCTATCGTTCGTCGAGAATATAATGGCGTTCAGGGACGCGAAGGAAAACAAATCGAAGCCGCTGTGAGGCAAATTTGCGAAGGATTACGGCATAGCTTCCAGTGGAATAAGCTTTTGACTACTACAGGTGAAGAGGGGCAGTCCACTAGCCTGGAGGTCGCAGACCTCGCTTATGGTCCCGCCAAACGAACCTATACCAAACGCGTTCGGTATCACTACGTTGGACGGGGTAAGCCGCTGCCATATGAAATAGACGACAACACTATGGAGTAAGCTAGGCAATGGAATCTTTTTGGGAACTGATTCGTGGAAGGGATTTGAGGCAAGGTGACTATCTGTTCAATTGTCCTGTGCCGCTTTTCGCACCGCAGCCTGAAGAGGAGGCAGAGATTCAAATAAAGGAATTCGACCTGATCGTTCTTACGCAAAGTTGCGATCTGGAAAACCAAAAAGCCCGATTGGTTGCGCTCAGCCCTATTTATTCCTTGTCTGAGTTTGAATCAACGAATCCGACAATGAGTCAGAAAGGGCAATGGGAAGAGGTTCGACGAGGTCGTCGGGAAGGGTTGAGCCTTTTGGCCTCCCCCACTGATCCGACTGATAACCGTGCCGCGCTCGTCGTTGATTTTCGAGAAATTTATAGTTTGCCGTTCGACTTTCTTTCCAACCACGCCGCTAAAGTTGAGCAACGCTGGCGGCTGAAGTCGCCATATTTGGAGCACTTTTCTCAAGCCTTTGCCCGCTTTTTCATGCGTGTTGGTTTGCCTTCCGGTGTTCCCCCATTTAAGTAATCCCTAAGGCTTTTCAGCTTTGACTTCTTACATCCAGCCGCGCCAACGGGCGGCTTGCCGTTCATATGAATCACGCAACCATTCGTAGCCGCTCAACCGCTGTTCATAAAAAAGCCGTCATGCCATCTCACCAAACTGGTTAGAGTAAGATGCCGCTTCACACTCCATCAGGCTTTCCTGAAGTGAAGCGAGTTTCAAAAAGGATTTTTCAAAACCGTATGTCTTATTGCTCCCTAACCTTACGCTGGCTGCTGGCGCTGGCTGGTTTGTGTTTCATCAGTTTCCCCGCTTTGGCGCAGAGCGGCACGCTCAAAGGCCGCGTCACGATTGCCGGACAAGACACGCCCGTACACAACGCCATCGTCGTCATCACGCAACTCAAACGCACTGCGCAAACCGATGAACAGGGACGCTACGAATTCAAAGACGTACCCGCTGGCACTTACACCTTGATCGCGCAACTTGATCGTTTGCCCGACGCGACGCAGCGCGTTGAGGTCAAAGGCGACACTTCCGCCGACATTGCGATCAAGCTCACCGGCATCCGCGATCAAGTAACGGTGTCGGCCACCGGCAGCGAACAAACCTCGCTCGAAGCCTTTCAGGGCGCGACGGGTTTAGACAGTACGACGCTGCTCGAAAGCAATCCGCAATCGTTAGGCGAAGCGTTAGAAAAACAGAC
The DNA here is from genome assembly GCA_043718445.1 of Acidobacteriota bacterium. Classification (GTDB taxonomy): domain Bacteria; phylum Acidobacteriota; class Blastocatellia; order RBC074; family RBC074; genus JACPYM01. The sequence goes on from JAYSVR010000081.1 coordinate 14,056, forward strand.
TGGCATCACCAAGCGCAGCAGCGGCCCCGGCGCGTCGCGTCCGGTGATTCGCGGCTTCGACGGCGACCGCGTATTGATTGCGCAAGACGGCATTCGCAGCGGTTCGGTGTCTTATTCGTCCGGCGACCACGGCGAACCGATCAACGTGCTGACCGTCAAACGCCTCGAAGTCGTGCGCGGCCCAGCGACCTTGCTTTACGGTTCCAGCGCGCTCGGCGGCATCATCAACGCCGTCACCGATCACGAACACGCGCACGAAGGCTTGAATGGATTTTTTAGCTCGGCAGCGGCTTCAGCTTTGAATTTAGGCGGCGCCAGCGCGGGGCTGGAATACGGCACGAAACGCTGGATGGTGTGGGCCAATGGCGGCGGACAAAAGAGCGGCGACTATCAAACGCCGTTGGGCAGGATTCTGAACACTGGCACGCGCGCTTTCGATTTCAACGGCGGCGGCGGCTTTTACGGCCAGAAGCTATTTTTCAACGCGAGCTATTTCATCAACCGCAACCGCTTTGGCGTACCGTTCGATCCAACTGAAGCCGCACCCGAAATCGTCGCGCTTGATCCGCGTCGGCAAAGCCTGCGGCTCAACGGCGGATTCAACGAACTCAGTGGCGCACTCGATCACTTACATATGACGTTCGATTACACCAACTATAAACACGACGAGTTGATCGGGAACGTGCCCGAAACGCGCTTCTTCAATAAGACCTCAAGTTATCGCGCGCTCGCTGAACAAAAACGCGCGGGCAAGCTGACGGGTACGTTTGGGCTGAACGGCTTTTACCGCGATTACAACGTGCAAGGCGACGAATCGCTCGTGCCGCCCACCACGCAAAGTTCGTTCGCAGTCTTTGCCGTCGAGCAACTTGATTTCGGCAAAGTCGCTTTTCAATTCGGCGGACGCATTGAGCATAACGAATACAATACGGTGCCCTCTGAAGAACGCGTGAACCGCGCCTTCACAGGCTTTTCCGGCTCGTTCGGCATTCGCGTACCGGTGTGGGAAGGCGGCGCGCTCGCGGCGAATTACGCACACAGCTATCGCGCGCCTTCGCTCGACGAGCTTTATAACCAGGGGCCGCATCCGGGCAATCTGACGTTTGAGGTAGGCAACACCAGCCTCAAACGCGAACGCGGCGACGGTTTGGATTTGTCTTTCCGCCAGTCATACAAACGGCTGCGCGGTGAAGCGCATTATTTTTATTATCGCTTGCAGGATTACATCTTTCTCGCGCCGACGGGCGACGAAGACGACGGCTTGCCGGTGGCTGAATACTTGCAGGCCAACGCTCGTTACACTGGCACTGAGTTGGATGTGAACGCGGGCTTGACGAAATATCTCTCGCTCAATTTCGGTCTCGATCTGGTCAATGCACGCTTGACGGCCCAATTGACTGAAAGCCCCAAACGCAGTTTGCCGCGCATTCCGCCGCTGCGCGCGCGCCTCGGCTTTGATTTCAATTTCAAAGGCTTCCGCCTCTTCCCTGAAATCATCAGTGCGCGCAATCAAGACAAGGTGTTTACCAACGAAACGACGACTGCGGGCTGGGCGACGGCGAATGTGCTGGCGGGTTACAGTTATGCTACGTCACACGCGGCGCATATCTTTTCGGTGAGCGGCTTCAACCTGAATAACAAGCTCTATCGCAACCATCTCTCGTTCCTCAAAGCCATCGCTCCCGAAGTCGGACGCGGCGTGCGCGTGACTTATACGGTGCGGTTTTTCTAGGGCAGACCGTAGCGCAACCTCGCCAAGAGGCGATACGTTGATTCACCGGCGAGCCATGCGAATACGAAGCCGCGCAATACCAACCGTTCCGTAGCAATGCTCGCAACGTGAAGAGCGCAACCTTGGCGAGGTTGCGCTACGGTTGCGGCAAAGTCCGCCCTAAATCAAAGGCTTTTTTCTTGCGCGGTTATCTTCCCACCTAAAAATTCGTGTGCTAAGGTGTCCCCGCTTTCACCCAACGCAGTTTCCACGAAAACTTCTTTTCATCATTACAATGGTTGGTCAACGTTTTGTCTTCAGGGAGGTATGGCGAATGTATCTGAACTTCGTCTCGAATTCCCACGCACTATTTCAAGGCGCGACAGCCTCGCGCGATAGTGTTTCCTTGCATCGTCTTTCTTTTTCCGCTCATCCGGCGCACCGCAAAAAGGTGCTGAAAAAACCGCTTATCTAACTTCCATTTCAGTCCGCAGGGTAGGTTCTCACCTGCCCTGGATGACCGGGCAGGTTAAGAACCTGCCCTACGTTTCATCGGCTGGTCGCGCATGCAATTGCACTTCATGCGTGGCGCGGCTTTTCTTTCCATTCACTTTTCCAACAAGGAGCCAAGTCATGAAAACTTATGCGACACAGGAGATCAGAAACTTGGGCATTGTAGGTCACGGCGATGCGGGCAAAACTTCCCTCGTCGCCGCGATGCTATTTGCCGCCGGAGCTACCAATCGCCTCGGCAAGGTAGACGAAGGCACTGCCACTACTGATTTTGACGACGAAGAAATTAGCCGCAGGATCAGTCTCAATCTCGGCACCGCTTATGCCGAATACAAAAACACCAAAATCAATTTCGTAGACACGCCGGGCTACGCTTCGTTCATTGCGAACGCCAAGCCCGCGTTGCGCGTAACCGAAACCTCGGTTTTCGTGATTGATGGCGTGAACGGCGTCGGCGTCCAAACCGAAAAGGTGTGGGACTATTGCAACGAATTGCAACGCGCGCGTCCGCGCTTTTTCGTCGTCAACAAGCTCGACAAAGAGCGGGCTGATTACGGCGCGACGTTGAACCAGTTGCGCGAAACTTTCGACGTGCATTGCGTACCTTTCACGCTGCCTATCGGTTCAGAGAAAAACTTTCGTGGCGTAGTGGATGTCATTCGCATGAAAGCCTATGAATTCGACGCCAGCGGTAAAGCCAAAGAGGTTCCGATTCCCGAAGAAGGCAAAGGTTATATCAACGAAACGCACGAACGCCTGATCGAAGCCGTCGCCGAATCGGACGACACGTTGATGGAACATTTTTTTGAAGCGGGTACGTTGCCCGATGACGAATTCATCGGCGGCATCAAAAAAGCGATTCTGTCGGGTACGCTGATGCCCGTGTTCGCCGCGTCTTCCAGCACGCTGGTCGGCATCTCGACGATACTCGACACGATGGTCGAATTCGCGCCTTATCCGTCAGACCTCGGTGCGGTACACGCGCATCCCGATCCCGAACATCTTGCCGATGACTTAGAGCGTCAGGTGGGCGACAGCGAATCGCCCGCCGCTTATGTGTTCAAAACCATCAGCGAAAGTTTCGGCAAGCTCACGGTGATGAAAGTTTTTTCGGGCGTCATCAAGTCAGACGCTACGTTGCAAAACATGCGCACCGGTCAGGCCGAACGCTTAGGCCCGCTGCACGTCATTCAAGGCAAAGCCGTAGAAAAAATTGCCGAAGCTCACGCGGGCGACATCGTGGCCGTGTTGAAACTCAAAGACACGACGACGGGCGATACGGTCTGCGACAAGGCTGCGCCGATTTATTACGACCCGGTCGTCTTGCCCGAAGCCGCGATTCATTTCGCCATCGAACCCAAATCGCGCGCCGACGAAGACAAACTTTCGGGCGCGATTCATCGCCTGTTGGAAGAAGACCAGCAGTTGCATTACACGCGCAACGCCGAGACCAAAGAGTTCGAGTTGGGCGGCGCGAGCCAGCAACACATCGAAACCGTCGTCTCAAAACTCAAGAACCGTTACCACGTCGAAGTCACTTTGCATCAACCTAAAGTGCCTTACCGCGAAACCATCAAACGCGCCGTCGAAGTGCAAGGCCGCCACAAAAAACAATCGGGCGGACGCGGACAGTTCGGCGATTGCAAGTGCAAGTTCGAACCGTTGCCGCGCGGCGGCGGGTTTGAATTCGTAGATAAAATTTTCGGCGGCTCGATTCCGCAACAATGGCGTCCGGCGGTGCAAAAAGGCATACAAGACACCGCCGTGCGCGGAGCCATCGCGGGTTATCCCTTAGTGGATTTCAAAGTCGAGCTTTTCGACGGCAGCTATCACGACGTAGATTCCGACGATCACTCGTTCCAGATGGCCGGACGCAAGGCGTTCAAAGCCATGATCGAAAAAGCGCAACCCACCTTGCTCGAACCGATCATGCACGTCGAAGTCGTAGGGCCGCAGGAATACGCGGGCGATTTGATGGGCGATTTGAATTCGCGGCGCGGACGCATCTCAGGCATGGACGCCAAAGGCAACAATCAGGTCATCAAAGCCGAAGTGCCTATGTCTGAAATGCTGACTTATCCGCAAACGTTGAATTCCATCACCAGCGCGCGCGGCTCTTATCACATGGAGTTCTCGCATTACGACGAAGTGCCGCAACACCTCTCGCAAAAAATCATCCAACAGGCCGTCGCAGAAGGCCGCGTACGCAAGGAGGAAGAAGACTAGCTTTTTCAATACTTGCTAAACTTGATGGGCGCGACTGCGGTTGTTACAGTCGCGCCCATCTGTTTGTAGCGGTATTTTTCGGCTTAACGCAAAGAGGAAACATCAATGTTGAAATGGTTAGACGTGTTGCGGTTGGCCCGCGAGGGGAACCTGGAAACTGAACGCAAGGTAGTCAAATCTGAAGTGGAATGGCGCGCGCAATTGACGCCGGAGCAATACGTTGTCACGCGCGAACATGGCACCGAGCGGCCTTTCAGTTCGCAGATGTGCAGCTTGTTCGAGCCGGGTTTATACGCCTGTGTTGGTTGCGATGAGTTGCTGTTCGACGCGAGTGAAAAGTTCGAGAGCGGAACCGGATGGCCTTCGTTCACGCAACCGCTCACAGAAAACGCGATTGCCTATAACGCCGATGAGTCTTACGGGATGGTGCGGGTTGAGACCGTTTGCAATGTCTGCGCGGCGCACCTGGGGCATGTGTTTCCCGACGGGCCTGCGCCGAGTGGCTTGCGCTATTGCATGAATGCGGTCGCGCTAAAAAAGCGTAAAGGAGTCGAGGCATAATGTTTGAATTGTTGAATCAAGCGATGTGGTTGGCTCTGTCTGCGGCAACAGTCATCGCGGGCGCGTTGGCGGTGCCTGCGTTGGCGGCCGCGGTGGTTTATGTGAGCCATTCTGAAAGCAATGACATTTATGTCTATCAACTCAATCGGCTGACGGGTGAATTGACGTTGCTTGAGCTGGTACCGATTCCCGGTGTGGTTAAGGCTGGCATGTCTACGCCAATGGCGGTTAGTCCTGATCGGCGCTTTTTGTATGTAGCGACGCGCGGCGAACCGCAGGCGGTGACTACGTTTGCGATTGACCCGAAAAGCGGCAAGCTGAAATACATTGGCAGTGGCCCGCTGGTTGATAGCATGCCGTTCATCGCTACTGACCGCGCGGGGCGTTTTTTGTTTGCGGCTTCTTATTCCGGCCACAAGCTCACGGTCAGCCCCATCGGCGCGAACGGTGTGATTCAACCGACGCAGCAGGTTTTAGAAAACCACACGAATGCACACTCCATTCGGACGGACGCGAAAAACCGTTTTGTGCTGGCGATGACGATGGGCAACGATCTAGCCAACGTATTCAAGTTCGATGCGAAGACCGGCAAGCTGGAACCGCATACGCCGCCTTCGGTTTCGGTCAAAGCCAAAACCGGCCCGCGCCACTTTGTCTTTCACCCCAACGGCAAGTTGGTTTATTTGCTGGGCGAACTCGATGCGACAGTTCACGTCTTCGATTACGATGCGGCCAAAGGCCAACTGAAAGAGAAACAGTCCGTCAGCGGATTGCCGCCGGGTGTGATGGGCAGGATTGGCGCGGCTGATTTGCATATCACGCCCGATGGCAAGTTTTTATACGCCTCTGAGCGCACGTCGAATACGCTAGCTTGTTTCAAGGTGAATGTGGCGGACGGTACGTTGACGCTGATTGAAATCATTCCGACTGAGACGATGCCGCGCAGCTTCAGCATTGATTCATCGAGTCTTTATTTATATGTGGTCGGGATGCGTTCGCATCGAATGACGAGTTACCGGATTGAGTCCACGGGCAAGCTGACGAAGCTCAAGGAATATGCGATGGGCAAGATTCCCAACTGGGTCGAGATCGTAGAGCTTCCTTAACCTAGGGCCTTAACGCGAGTCGCACTAAGCCGCGAATTGCAGCGGTACGAATTTTTCCGGTTGATGAAAATCGGGCTGCTCGGTCAGCGTCGGCGCATACGCCAAAAACTGGCGTTGGCCCCCGTGGCGACTGATGCGAAAGAGATTCGCGCGCCAAGTGTCGTTGGGTTGTGGCGCGCGTCCCAACGCGGCGAAAGGGATTTTCAGCACTGCGCGCCAGCGTCGCTTGTCTTCGGCAATATCGGCTACGGTTTGAATGCCGCCGTGCCATTCCCAGTCAACGTCCTCGCGCGGCGTGCGAATCGCTACGTCAAGCCATTGCCCGGTGGGCGCAACTTCAAATTCTTTATAGCTGATTTCACTGAGCTCATGCGGCGATTGAATGAAGGCTTCGCACACGTCGCGTTCCCAGAGCGCGGTGCGTTCTTGCGTGGGATCGCACTTTTCGTCCATATCCAATTCGGTATAGCCGCAGGTGAAGCCGATCCATAAATCGTAGGGCGTCCACAGCAAGCGCGCGGTCGTGTGTAAGGGTTTGGGGCAAAAGCTGCCTTGCCAGGTTCGCGCGAGCGAATGCGGCATGGCGGCTTGCCAACTGGGTTGTGAATAGTCAGTCGTGAGCGCAGGCGGTTGCGTCACAAAGGCAGCAACAATGGGGGGAGTTTTCATAGGTACTTCTCTTTCTTTGTTCGGCTAAAGATACTTGACAAACATCAACTCGTTGCGGCGTTCGTTATAAACGAGTTCGTCAACCAGTTGATTCGTCAAAAGGATTCCAAAACCACCCGCGCGCAAACCTTTTTCATCACGAACCACGACGTGGCGGAAAGGGTCTTCGCTGGGGTTGTTGACGGCGGCGTGTTCGAGTTCGTTGAGTTGAAAGCCATCACCTGGGTCTTTGATGCGATAGATGATGGCGCGTTTCATGCGAATGCATGAGACTTCAACAAACTTGGTCGGATCGAGTTTTCCACCGTGTTCGATGGCGTTGTTCAACATCTCACGAAAGGCGTAAGCCATCGCTTCGCGGATGTTTTCGGGTAAGTCGGCTTTGAGTTGAGTGAGCAGTTTTTGCAGCCAGGGCACGGCTGACAAATCACATGGTACGCGCAACTGCACCCAATCGGGATGCGCCGAGAGAATTTCGATTTTGAGCGGATGATGTTCTTCGAGTGCGGCATTGACCGAAGCGCGCAGTTCGCTGAGCGAGAAAGGCTTGAGCAAGAAATCGTCTACGCGCTCGCGCATCGCGCCCAACACGGCCTCGGGCGTACCGAACGCCGTAATCATAATGCACGGCAAGTGCGGAAAACGGCGGCGACATTGTTCGAGCAATTCGAGGCCGTCCATTTCGGGCAACTGATAATCAAGCAAGGCGAGTTCGATGGTCTCGTGTTCGAGCAAGGCGAGCGCGGCTTGGCCCGTACCCGCGCCAATGACGCGATAGCCCGATTCGGCCAAAGCGGCTTCGACGATTTCGTGGGTGGTGGGGTCGTCATCAACGACGAGTACGGTTCGCATCATCAACTTCACCTATAAGTCAGTCGCGTGATCTCAAACGCATGCTTCTGCAACACGCGCGACGCATTATGCCCACGACACCTGTGTTTGGCTAGCAAGGCGCAAGTTCTTGCCTGACTATGGCGGATGCCTTACATTGCGCGTGGTTTTCGCTCCCGTAGCTCAGTGGATAGAGCATTTGCCTTCTAAGCAAAGGGTCGCACGTTCGAGCCGTGCCGGGGGCATTCATTTTGCGTTCGCGGTCTTGTTTCCCCTAACCATTCACATTCACGCGAGGGGTTGCGATGCGTTACATCATTCATGGAGCCGGTGCGATTGGCAGTTTGATCGGCGGACAGTTGGCAGCCAGCGGCGCTGAAGTCGTGCTGATCGGGCGGGCTGCGCACGCGGCTGCGATCAATGCCGAAGGGCTGTTGCTCAGGTCTGCGCAAGGCGACCGGCGCATCACCAATCTCATTGCCGTAACCGAACCCAGCCAGCTCACGCCCCAACCTGATGACGTAATTTTATTGGCCGTCAAAACTGCGCAAACCCATGACGCCGTACATCAATTGCGCAACGTATTCCCTGAAAACACGCCTTTCATTTGTTTACAAAACGGCGTCCGCAATGAAGAGATGGCGGCAGAGCGCTTCCTGCACGTTTACGGTTCGATGGTAGACCTGAGCGCCTTGATGATTGCGCCGGGCGTGATTGCGGCGACGCGCGGCAATGTGTTGAGTTTCGGCAGCTATCCGCTCGGCTTTGACGATACGCTTGAGACGATGGCGGCGGCCTTGCGCGTGGCGGGCTATCGCGTGACGGTCAACGAAAGCGTGATGGCGGTGAAATGGAGCAAGCTCTTGCTCAATTTGAATAACGCTACGCATGCGATCATTGACACTTACGTGCAGCTTTCGTTCATCACGCCCGACGTGGCTAATTTCATGGCCGATGTGATGGAAGAAGGCTTGCATCTGTTGGATGTCGCGGGCATTTCGCTCGAAGACGAAAACAATCCGCTCGACGTGAGCAAGCTCATCAGTGTCATGCGCGCGATGGCTTATGACGCCGAAAAGATCGCGGCGGCCCAACAGATTCCGCACGAATTGCGTACGTACCCTTCGACGTGGGACGACATCCAGCGTAAGCGCGGCGAAACCGAAGCCGGTTATTTCAACGGCGAAATTATTTTGCTGGGCGAAAAGCATCGCGTGCCTACGCCGTATAACTCAGCCCTGTTGAACATCGTTGACAAGATGGCGGCGGCAGGCGATGCGCCGGGCAAATATACGTTGGAAGAATTGGTCGGCATCGTGAAGCAACAACGCCTTTCGCTTTACGATGAATCCTGAGCCACCGGCTTCACGCGCCAGTCACGCGCTGGACAAATTTCGCAACCCTGAAGTATAACTCCGCTTACCTTCCTATTGCCTTTGTCACTAAGGATTCCCGCACAATGAAATTCGGCGTGGTTATGTTTCCCGGATCGAACTGCGATCACGACGCCTATCACGTTATCAGCAAGGTTATCGGTCAACCGGTTGATTTCATCTGGCACAAAGACACTGAGCTTGACGGTTTTGACGCAATTATTTTGCCCGGCGGATTTTCTTACGGCGACTATTTGCGCACCGGAGCCATTGCGCGTTTTTCGCCCGTGATGACGCCGCTCAAGCAGTTCGCCGCCGACGGCGGACTGGTGATCGGCATTTGCAACGGCTTTCAGATTCTCTGTGAGTCGGGCTTGCTGCCGGGCGCGCTCTTGCGCAATCGCGGGCTGAAATACATTTGCGAACACGTCAATTTGCGCGTCGAGCAAACCGATACGCCTTACACCGGATGTTACCAAGAGAGTGACGTATTGAGCGTGCCCATCGCGCACGGCGAAGGGAATTACTTTTGCGATGACGCGACGCTCAACGAACTCGAACGCGAACGCCGCGTCATCTTTCGTTATAGCGAACCCAACGGCGACATCAGCGATGCTGCGAATCCGAACGGTTCGCGCAACAACATCGCAGGCATCTGCAACCGCGAACGCAACGTACTAGGCATGATGCCGCATCCCGAACGCGCCGCTGAAGGCGCATTGTTAAGCAAAGACGGTCGCAGCGTATTTCTCTCGATGGCCGATTACCTGCGCCCCCTGTTAAAACCCGCACTGAAGATTGCGGAATGAGGATTGCAGATTGCAGATTGCAGATTTCCGAATCGCGGCAATCTGCAATCTGCAATCTCAAATCTGCAATCTCAAATCTGCAATCCCAAAATGATTACGCCTGAATTAATCGCACAGCACCACATCACGCCGGACGAATACGAACGCATCAAGCAACTGTTGGGACGCGAACCGTCGTTGACGGAACTCGGCGTCTTTTCGGTGATGTGGTCGGAGCATTGCTCGTATAAATCTTCGCGCGTACACCTCAAGCGCCTGCCCACCGAAGGCGCGTGCCTCGTGCAAGGCCCCGGCGAAAACGCAGGTATCGTAGACATCGGCGACGGCTGGTGCGCGGCCTTCAAAATCGAATCGCACAATCACCCCTCGTTTATCGAACCCTATCAAGGCGCGGCCACCGGAGTAGGCGGCATCCTGCGCGACATTTTCACGATGGGCGCGCGTCCCGTCGCGGCGATGAATTCGCTCAGGTTTGGCCCGATACGCGACGCCGATGTTGACGAGTCAAAAGAATCAACCAGTCAGAAATCCATCGCGCGCAATCGCCGCATTATGGCTGGCGTAGTCAAAGGCGTGGGCGATTATGGCAACGCATTTGGCGTCCCCACCATCGGCGGCGAAGTCGTGTTCGCCGATTGTTATTCGTTCAACCCGCTGGTGAATGCCTTCGCGCTCGGCCTCGTGCGCCGCGAACAAATTTTTTATGGCAAGGCCGAAGGCATCGGCAACGCGGTCGTTTATGTGGGAGCAAAAACCGGACGCGACGGCATTCACGGCGCGACGATGGCTTCGGCGGAATTCGACGAAGCCGCTTTAGAGAAACGTCCAACCGTGCAAGTCGGTGATCCGTTCGCCGAAAAACTTTTGCTCGAAGCCTGCCTCGAAGCGATGCGTTCAGGCGCGGTCACAGGCATTCAGGATATGGGTGCGGCGGGCTTGACGTGTTCGACCTGCGAGATGGGCGCGCGCGGCGGCACGGGCGTCGAATTGGATTTGGACAAAGTGCCGCAACGCGAAACCGGTATGACGGCTTATGAAATGCTGTTGTCAGAATCGCAGGAACGCATGCTGTGTGTGGCGACGCCAGGTCATGAACGCCAGTTGCTTGAAATCTTCGACCGTTGGGATCTCGACGCCGCCATCGTAGGCCGTGTCACCGACGATCAACGCATGCGCGTCTTTCACAAAGGCGAAGTCGTCGTTGACGTACCCAACGCCGCGCTCACCGACGAAGCGCCGCTTTATCATCGTCCGATGGCTGAAGTGGCTGTGATTGATTCGACTGACGTGACGCCGCAAGTCGTCGCGGCGTTCAACGCACGACCTATCAAAGCCTCATTGAAAGCCGCGCAAAATCGTTATGCAGACTTGTTGGCTGAACTGCTCGCGCGTCCAAATCTCGCGTCGAAACAATGGGTCTATCGGCAATACGATCACATGGTGCGGACGAATACGGTGGTGTTGCCCGGCTCTGACGCGGCGGTGATTCGCGTGAAAGAAACGCGCCGCTCGCTGGCGATGTCGCTCGACGGCAACGGACGTTACAGCGAACTCAACCCGCGCGCGGGTGCTGCGCTCGCCGTCGCCGAATCAGCCCGCAACGTCGTATGCAGCGGCGGCCAACCCTTAGCTGTCACCAACTGCCTGAATTTCGCTAACCCCGAACGCCCCGTCGTGATGCGCGCTTTCAGCGAAGTGATTGACGGCATCAGTGAAGCCTGTCTGATGTTTGAAGTGCCGGTCACGGGCGGCAACGTGAGTTTGTATAACGAAACCGAAGGGCGCGGCATCTACAACACGCCGGTCATCGGCATGCTCGGCGTGATCGAAGAAGCCAAACACATCACTACGCAATGGTTCAAAAACGCGGGTGACGTAGTGTTGTTGTTAGGCCGTACCAACAACGACCTCGGCGCGAGCGAACTCTGTCAGGCGCTCACGGGAGCGGCTGTGGGCGCAGTCCCGCAACTCAATCTCGCGTTTGAAAAATCGGTACAACAAGTTTGCCTGCAAGCCATTCGCGCAGGGCTGGTCAAGTCTGCCCACGATTGCGCAGACGGCGGACTGGCGGTGGCGCTGGCTGAAAGCTGTTTCGCGCATTATGGCGCGATGGCGTTGGGCGCGACGTTAGATTTAACCGAACACCTGCAAGCCAGCGGCCTCAACGACCTTGCCGACGCAGAAGCGCGTTCACTCGCGCTGCTCTTTGCCGAATCGCCTTCGCGCATCGTGTTGAGCGCGTCGCCCGCAAGCGTCGCCGCGATTCAAGCTCTGGCAACAGCAGCCAAGGTGCCTTGCGCCGTGTTAGGCAATATCGGCGGCGATTCGTTGCAGCTTTCCTGCGCAGGCGAAACGTTGGCGAATGTCGCTGTGAGTAAGTTGGAAGAAGGCTGGCGCACTTCGTTGTCGTCTTATCTTGATCGAGCGCAAGCCAGAGCCGCCTAGTGGCAAGCGCGAAAACACATCCCCTATTCCTGAAATAAAAAACGGCGGGCAAGTTTTGCAACTTGCCCGCCGAAGCGTTTCACCCCTCAGGAGGGATCACCAATGGACGTCAACTACAGTGCGGAAGTA
>JAYSVR010000082.1:0-7858 GCA_043718445.1 Acidobacteriota bacterium
GTCCGCGCAACCGCAAAAGTGACGAGCGGACTAAAGTCCACACAACGTCTCACAGGCTGAAGCCTGCGCCACTTTTCTCAGCCACGCTCCCTCGGCATAATGCCCGTGCAATCTCGCCCGAAAGGAAAAACCATTATGAAACCGATTCGTCACTTGCTCATTGGCGCAGCCTGCTTGTGTCTCGCTGCTCTTATACTTCACGCGCAAACCAAACGCCCCATTACCCACGAAGACGTATGGCTGATAAAGCGCGTCGGCGCGCCCGTGCCTTCGCCTGACGGCAAGTGGGTAGTGTTCACCGTCACCGAACCCGCTTACGACGAAAAAGATCAAGCCACCGATTTGTGGATCGTCGCGGCGGACGGTTCGTCGCAAACGCGCCGCTTGACCAATACGAAAGGTGCGGAAAGCGGCGCTACGTGGACGCCCGACAGCGCCAGCGTAGTTTTCGCCGCGCGCCGCGAAGGCGATGAAGCCAATCAGCTTTATCTGCTCAACGTCGTGCAAGGCGGCGAAGCGCAACGCCTCACTTCGCTTTCGACTGGCGCGCGTTCACCGCAGATTTCACCCGACGGCAAACACGTACTCTTTCAAAGCGCAGTCTATCCCGGCGCACTCAACGACGAAGACAACAAGCGCATCGCCGCCGAACGCAAAGCTCGCAAGTGGAATGCGCGCGTCTATGAAACCTTCCCCATTCGCAACTGGGATCGCTGGATGGATGACAAGCAAACGCATGTTTTCGTGCAAGCACTCGAACCGAACGCCAAAGCGAACGACCTGCTCGCGGGCAGCAAGCTCGTCAGCGAAGCAGGCTTCGCGGGCGCAACGACGCCGGGCGGAGACGACTTGCAAGCCATCTGGACGCCTGACACTCGCAACGTCGTTTTCGTAGCAATGACCAATCGCAACGTGGCGGCTTACAGCGAGACCAATACCAATCTTTATCAGGTTTCGATAAATGGCGGCGAACCGAAAGCGTTGACCAATGGGAAAGATAGTTATGCGAGTCCGAAATTTAGCCCGAATGGTTGGACATTGCTCGCACTTGTCAATCCGGCCAATGACAAGACCCATAACCTTGATCGTCTGGCTGCGTGGGGTTGGCCTGAATCTGGTGAGAGAAAGATTCTGACTGCCCAGTTTGATCGAAGCGTTTCAGGCTTTGCCTTCAGCCCTGACAGCGCGACAATTTATTTCACCGCTGAAGATGCAGGACGCGAATACCTCCACCATTTGAATGCTCGTGGCGAAATTAGCAAAGACAATTTAGGTTTCAGCGGTTGTTACTCAAATCTGACCAGCGCGTCGAAAGCCAGTTCACCAAAACTCTTTCTCAATTATGAAAGCGCTGTCCGCCCCCTCGAAATTTTTTGTTTTGAACCAAAGACGGAAACTCAGGGCGTCCACGTTCGACTGCTTGGCCTGACCGACACTTTCATGCGTGCGCAGCAACTTGATATACAGCCATTGCGCGAATTCACCTTCACCAGTTCAAAAGGTCGCCAGATTCAGAACTTCATCGCCCTACCGCCCAACTTCGACGAAAACAAAAAGTATCCGCTCTTCGTCGTGATTCACGGCGGGCCGCATTCGATGTGGCGCGATCAGTTCGTGTTGCGGTGGAACTATCACCTGCTGGCCGCGCCGGGTTACGTAGTGCTGCTGACCAATTACACCGGCTCGACGGGCTTCGGCGAAAAGTTCGCGCAGAACATTCAACTCGATCCACTCAAGACGCCCGGCGATGAAATCAACGAAGCGGCGGACGAAGCCATCAAGCGGTTCAAGTTCATTGACGCGACAAAGCAAGCGGCGGGCGGGGCCAGTTACGGCGGGCATATGGCGAATTGGTTGCAGGCGACGACGACGCGCTATAAGTGTTTGATCTCGCACGCGGGCTTGGTCAATCTCGAATCGCAATGGGCGACGAGCGATACGATCTATGGGCGCGAACTCAACAACGGCGGCCCCGTGTGGGAACAGGCTGAAACGTGGCGCACGCAAAATCCGATTCGCCGCGCGGCCTCGTTTAAAACGCCGATGCTGCTTACCGTAGGCGAAAACGACTTTCGCGTACCGCTCAACAACACGCTCGAAAACTGGAGCGTACATCAACGCTTGCGCATCCCCAGCAAGCTGATCGTCTTTCCCGAAGAAAACCACTGGGTGCTGAAAGGCGAGAACAGCCGTTTCTTTTACGGCGAAGTGCACGCCTGGCTGGCGCGCTGGTTGAAATAACTAACCTGGGTGCGCCCGCTTCCCAGCGGGCAATAAAAAAAGCCGCGAAGCGTTCCTTATTCCAACATTGGCACTAGACCAAATCAGAAAAAAGGGACGCTTCGCGGCTTTTTTTACAGCCCGCAGGATGCGGGCGCACCCAGGCTAAAACCATTTCTGATAATCAGGTACGTGCAAATGGCTTTCTTCTTTCACTTCGAGTTTCAGCCCAAAACGTTTGGCAATCTTTGAGATTTCAGCCGCAGACAAACTGCCGCGATTCTGCAAATCAACCGATAGCCCCAACAAAAATCCCTGATGATGGCGCAGCATATCGCGCGTCTCGGTTGCCAGTTGGCGAATCATTTCTTCAATCGCGCCGTCGGTGAGTTCAGGGTTGAGCGGATAAGAAGGGTTGTTCGAATAGTAGCCTTGATAATCGGCGTGAAAGCCATACTTGCGGATGTAATCACAGGCCAACGTCGTCGCTTGTTCGCGGTCGTGTTCGCGTCCGATGCTGGCGTTGCCGTCGCCGAAAATCAGTTCTTCAGCCAAACCGCCCGCGAGCATGACTTTGATTTTTTGCGTGACCGTTTCTTTGGTCATGAAAATCTGATGCGGGAACGTGAAGCCGCCCGCATAAGTCGAAGCCACTTTCGATTTCAACTGCAACGGCGCGAGGCCGAACAGCACGACGTAAGCCACGGCGTGG
The DNA here is from genome assembly GCA_043718445.1 of Acidobacteriota bacterium. Taxonomy (GTDB): domain Bacteria; phylum Acidobacteriota; class Blastocatellia; order RBC074; family RBC074; genus JACPYM01. The sequence goes on from JAYSVR010000082.1 coordinate 2,933, forward strand.
CCTGATTCGTGTACGGATACGCAAGCCGTCACCGCCGGATCGTTGCCCTGACGGATGCGGTCAACCCGGCCTTCGTAACTAAGCCGCACCACACCGACCTTGTGAATGTCGGCGATCAATTCTTTTTTGGCGAAATCGTAATCCAACTTGATGCGGCGGCTATCGGCCATCAGCGCCTGAAACATAAAGCGCGACAGGTTGGCTTCGACCACATCAGTGATGCTCGAAAACACCGGCCTCACGCCTTGCACCGGGAATACGCCGTTCTGATAAACCAGCGTATGAATCGCGGGCGCGAGTTCGAGCTCAACGCCGAAATGCTGACGATTGCGCGCTCTGATTTTGGTGACTTCCATCTCGATCAGCTTCACGAAATCGCGCCGCCGCAACGAACGATAGATCAAATGGATGTTGCCGAAACGCGCGACCTGTTCGGGCTTGAACTTGCGCGAGAGCGCCATCTTGATGTCAACCAGCGTGAGCTTTTTCGTATAAGCGTGAAAGATGTCTGCGTCTACGTCAGCCTCTGAAGTCTCGCGCGCCATGCTGAAGGCTTCATCCAGATTGCCGCTGATGATGATGAGCGTACGCGAGTGATCGGCGGCCTCGAAGATACGCTTTTTCTTGCGACGCGCGAGCATCTTTTTCAGGATGTCTTCCTGCTTCATCTCGGCGAGTTCGTGAATGCTTTCTTCAAAGTCGAACAGCTTCTTTAAGGTGCGCGCGTCCCATATGCCAATGTTTTCAGGCGCGGGCGACGGGTCATCAGGCCCGACCGGTTGCCCGGCTTGCTTGCGGCGTTGCGCCGTCGAATAAAGATAGTTGTCGAGATAAGTCGAAATATCTTCTTTGGTGTCGCGGCGCGCGAGGCGTCCGTCACTGAGCAATTCCCAAAAATCCTGAAAGCGGTCGTTAAGAATCGGCTTGCCTTCGGCGTCCAGCGTGTTGAATCGCTGTATCTCATCGAACAACACAATCGCCGGTTGTCCGTCGTTGAGGCCACTGCTTTCGAGCATGCCCGCGACCGAATTGCGCCACGAATAATAGCTGCTGTTTTCGCTGTTGCTGAGTTCGACTTCGGCAAAGCAGTCTTGATAGGCGAGCTTCTTGACCAGCTTGCGTACGAGGTCGGTTTTGCCTACGCCGGTCATGCCCCACAGGTTCACGATCACCGGACGCACCAACACTTCGGGCATCAAGTACCAAATCTGTATGTAAGTAATCAGCTCATCAATGATGGCATCAATGCCGACGAATTCCTGCTTGAGTTCTTTGCGAACCTTTTCGAGTTTGCGCTGACGCTGGGCAATCTGCGCTTTGTCAACCAATACGAGAGGTGCTTTGTTCATAGTTACTGAGGAGGTTTATTTTAATGCGCCTTCAACCGTTTTGATGAGCTCTTCGCGGTCAATGATCTTGAAGCGCGAGTAAATCAGCTTGCCCGTTTTGTCATACACAAACGTAGAAGGCAACGTGCCGGGCCAGTCTTTGTTAATCAGATCAATCATCTCTTGCGGATCGTCGGTATCCATCACCGCCGTCTCGAAGGGCAAGCCCTTGTCGCGCACGAACCGCGCCACCAGCGTATTCACCTCGCTCACGTCGTCGGCGCTAATGGCTATGACCTTGACGCCTTTGCCGCCGTATTCGTTGTGCAACTTTACGAACTCAGGCATCTCGGCGACGCACGGAGCGCACCACGTCGCCCACAAGTTCAACACGACCACTTGGCCTTTCCATGAATCGCGCAACGCCGCGAAGTTCGCCGGTTTGATGAGGCCAACTTTCGGCAACGGTTTGGCGGGCGCTTTGGCTACGGGTTTCGCAGGACGTTTGGCGACGGGCTTGCGTTGCGGGGCGAACGAGAAAGTCGGGAGGTAAGCCCCTGGTTGATTGCTCGCAGCGTGAATGCTCAGGTCGCTTACGCTCCTCGTACCGCCTCTGCTCTCAGCCTGTTGCGCGCGCTTAATGATGCAGCCCAACGCTTTCGTTTCTGCCGTCGTCACTGCCTTGCCCGCCAGCAACTCATCCAGCGCATTGCGCATGTCGTGGGTCTTGACGTGAATCGGCAGATGCGAGTTATCAATCCGCCCGTGATAACGCAGCACGCCCGCTGCATCCACCACAAACATCTCCGGCGTACGCACCGCGTTGTATGCATCGGCAACTCGATTGTCTTTGTCTTTCAGAATCGAAAACGCGAAGCCCTGTTTGTCAGCGTGCGCTTTGATCTCGCTCACGGTTTCATCGGCGCTGGCATTGAGCGCGAGAAAGGTGACGCCGCGTTTGGCGTAATCATCCGCCAGCGCGCGAATGCGTTCGTTATAAGCATTCGAGATCGGACACTTCGCGCTCAGAAAGGCGACGACGGTGAGCTTGCCGTGATAGTCGGCGAGCTTGTGCTGCTTGCCAGCGAGGTCTTTGAGCGTGAAAGCCGGTGCGGATTGATTCAACGCGATTGCGTTTTGCGCCAATACCAGCGTTGCAAGCAAAGCCGTCAGTAAAAACATCAGTCCAATTCGAATCATTTGTTTGTTCATTGTTTTTTCCTTCTCGTCTTTTTCGGAACCACGACCAGTTCCGGTTTCGGCGGCGGAAACTTCACGCGCTCATAAAGATCAGCCAACGACAACTGACAGTTAACGGATTCAATCACGAACGAAGTTTCCAAGCCGATGTAATAACGATATTTCCAACTGCCATCGCTTTGCCGCGTGTAATGCTCCACTTTCGGCCTGTCCTGCGCGATCAAGATGAAATCCGAAAGCGTGTCGTTCCATTCATCGTAGCGTTGGAACTTCTCAGTTCGATCAAAGTTTTCCGTACCCGGTGAAAGCACTTCAAAGATTACTTTGGGATTGGTAACGACATCCTTGAAAGCGTCGTGGAATTCCAGTTCACCGCATACCACAAAGAAATCCGGGTATGAGAACATGCCTTTCCGAACATGCGGTAAAAGAGGAGTGGAGCCACTGCGCACTTTGGAATTTGCGGTGCGTCCGCGGCAAATTGTTCCTCTCAATTGTCCGCCAACCGCCCAGCCGATATTCGTGCAAATCTCGCCGTGTTCGTTGCTTTCCCCAGCCATCGCATAAACATAGCCATCCACGTATTCGTGGCGTTCATCCGCCGCACGTTCATACGTCAGATATTCTTCAATCGAATAAAGCTCTTCTGCTACTGCGAATGCTAATGACATAAGTTTTCTCCTTATAACTTTTCCGCCACCGACTTCGCCTGCATAAACAATCCCAGATAATCGCGTCCGCCCGCTTTGCTGTCGGTGCCGGACATATTGAATCCGCCGAACGGATGCACGTCCACGAGTGCGCCGGTGCATTTGCGATTGAGGTAAAGATTGCCTACGTGAAAGTCGCGCTTGGCGATTTCAAGGCGTTCGCGGTTGGACGAATAAAACGCGCCCGTCAGTCCATAAATCGTATTGTTCGCAATGCTTATTCCCTGTTGCCAGTCGCTCGCTTTGATGCAGGCCAGCACGGGGCCGAAGATTTCTTCCTGCGCGATGCGGGCTTGCGGGTCAACGTCGGCGATGACCGTCGGGCTGATGAAATAACCTTCGCTCGCCATCGGATGCGCGCCGCCGCCCGCGAGCAAGCGGCCTTCGTTGCGACCGATTTCGATATAGCTCGACACTTTCTCGAACGCTTTCTTGCTCGACACCGGGCCGGTGTAATTCGACAGGTCTTTGACCGGGCCAACGGTAAGTTTCGCAGCGCGTTCAGCGACTTTGGCGACGACTTGGTCGTAAACCGAGTCAACAATCACCGCGCGCGAACAGGCCGAACACTTCTGCCCTGAAAAGCTGAACGCCGCCGCGACGATGCCCGCAGCGGCTTCGTCGAGGTTGGCGGTTTCGTCAACGACCGTAGTGTCTTTGCCGCCCATCTCGGCGACGACGCGCTTGATCCAGATTTGGCCGGGTTGGGTTTTGGCGGCGAGTTCGTTGATGCGCAAGCCGACCGCCATCGAACCGGTGAACGAGATGAAGCGCGTCTTGGGATGCGTCACCAGATATTCGCCGACAGTTGGACCATCGGCGGGCAGGAAGTTCACCACGCCGGGCGGCAGGTGTATGTCGCGCAACACTTCCATGAATTTCGCCGCGATAACCGGCGTATCGTCCGACGGTTTCAGCACTACGGTATTGCCCGCCACAATTGCCGCGCAGGTCATGCCCGCCATAATCGCCAGCGGAAAATTCCACGGCGGAATGATGATGCCTACTCCCAGCGGAATGTATTTGACCGAGTTCACTTCGTCAGCCAACGGCGAAGGCGTCAGCGGTTGCGGCGCGTCGTAACGCAACGCCTGCCGCGCATAAAAATCCAGAAAGTCTATCGCCTCGCCCGTGTCGGCTTCGGCTTCGAGCCACGACTTGCCCGCTTCTAAAACCATCCATGCGTTGAACTCATCCTTGCGCCGACGCAGGATCGCTGCGGCCTGCAACAGATAATTCGCGCGCTGTTCGGCAGGTACGTGCCGCCACGTTTTGAAGGCTTCGGTAGCGGCAGCAATCGCTTCGTCAGCGTGTTGTTGCGTCGCGTGATGAACTTTGCCAATCACTTGCGTGAATTGCGACGGATTGACGGATGCGAGCAGGTCGCCAGTTTCTACGTCACGACCGTTAATGACGAGCGGATAGGTGCGACCGAGTTGCGACTCAACCAATGCGATACCTGATTGCATCGCTTGCGCGTGACGTTCGTCAGAAAAATCGCGGTACGCTTCGTTGATGAAGGGCGGTAAGTTCAGCATGAAATAAAAAGCCTTTGTGATTGAAGTTTGAGCGGCGGGCATTCTAACGAAAAAAGGGAAAGGGGCGAAACGTGGCGCAGACTTCAGTCTGTGAACCGTTGTGTGGACTTTAGTCCGCGTTACGACAGTGCCAGAGGGCGGACTAAAGTC
>JAYSVR010000083.1:0-26252 GCA_043718445.1 Acidobacteriota bacterium
CTCCGCACTCCGCACTCCGCACTCCGCACTCCGCACTCCGCACTCCGCACTCCGCACTCCGCACTCCGCACTCCGCACTCCGCACTCCGCACTCAAGAGATGCCCCAACAGAACGGATCGCGTTCATCGAGAATCAATTCGGCTTCGGCATTGACGAACGCGGAGCCTTTGATCGTAGGGATAAGCTGTCCGTCGCGTTCAACGATGGAGCCTTCAAACACGCTGCCGACGATGCTTTCCTGTCGGTAAATTTCACCCGCCTTGAGTTTGCCGTCGGCATAAAGGCACGCGAGCTTCGCGCTCGTTCCCGTACCGCACGGCGAACGGTCATAAGCGCTGCCTGGACACAACACAAAGTTCCGGCTTTCTACGCCGGGCTTTCCCGAGTATGTAGAAAGTTCGATGTGGTCAATCTCTTGCCCGTTCGCACCTGTGATGCCTTGTTGGTTAAGCGAGTGTCGCACGCGCCCAGTGTATTCAATCAGGTGGTCAATGTTATCAATATCCACTTGCTGACTGTGATCGAAAATCTGAAAAAACCAGTTACCGCCCCAAGCGATGTCGCCCCGCACGAGGCCGAAACCAGGAACCACAACTTCTACGCTAGCCGCGTGCCGATAACTCGGCACGTTGGCAACGCTGACTTCCCCGTTGTCATGCAAGGTCGCCGTTACAGTACCCACCGGCGTTTCGATGCGATGCGCGCCGGGTTGAACGCGTCCGAGATGCGCGAGCGTCACCATCAAGCCAATCGTGCCGTGGCCGCACATGCCGAGGTAGCCTACGTTGTTGAAAAAGATAACGGCGGCGGCGCTGTCGGGTTCAAGCGGAGGAACCAGCAGCGCGCCTACCATCACGTCAGAACCGCGCGGCTCGTTCACAATGGCTGAACGAAAATGATCGAACTCGTTTTTGAAACGTTCGACGCGTTCGGCCAGCGTGCCCGTACTCAAATCCGGCCCGCCGCTCACGACGACGCGCGTAGGCTCACCGCCCGTGTGCGAATCAACTATGCGAATGCGTTGCGGGCGAATGCGATGTGGTTGGTTCATAAACTCGCAACAATTCCCCAATCGGTATTCGCCACAAAGAAGCACATAAAACACAAAAAGAACTGTCAGATCATTTCTGTGATTTCTGTGCTTCTTTGTGGCAAATCCCTTCGGAGTCGAAGGTGACATTACCTGATGGTTTAGACTGGCGAGGATTACTGCGCCGCGCGCTTTTCGAGATAGACCTTTTTCATCACGACCTTGTCTTTCAACTTTTCCGTACCCGCTTCGGTCGCTGCATTCGAGATGATGGCGACGTTGCTCAAGCCCTGCACGACTTCGCCGACAATCGTGTATTTGCCGTCCCATTCGGGATGGGGTTCGAGGCAGACGAAAAACTGGCTCGTAGCGCTGTTGTTGTCATTGCCCTTGCGCGCCATGCCGACCGCGCCGCGCTTGAACGTCAGGCGGCTGAATTCCGCCGGAACCGTCGCCTGATCGGGCATGCCCATGCCCCAAAGGCTGCGGTCACCGTTGCGCGTTTGCGGGTCGCCGCCCTGAATGATGCCGTTCGGAATCACGCGATGAAACGCCAAGCCGTTGTAAAAACCTTCGGTCGCCAGTTTCTTCATGGCGGTCATGTGCTTCGGCGCGACTTCGGGATAAAAGGCAATCGAGAACTTGCCGAGATTGCTTTCAATCACCAGCAATTCGTCGTCCTGTTTCGGCGGCGGCAACGGCGTCATCGGCGCACTTGGCGTCGCTGTAGTGGTAGCGGTTTCAATCGGTTTGTTGCTTTCGCAAGCTACGGCAAATAAGCCAATCAATAAGGCACAAAAAATGGTTTGTATCGGTTTCATATTTTGAAGGATTTCTTGGTTCTTTCTTTGGAGATTGCTGAAGCGTTCGCCTTGTGTGAACGCGAGCCGGAGCATAGCGGCAGCGGCTGAGTTGGTCAAAAGTTTCAACGAATCGAGAAACCAAGCGCGCCGTTTAAGCGCAACGAAGCGCTTAAACGGTGCGCTTGGTTATATGCGCCCGACGGCGTACCGACTGCCGTGCGGACCGGATGCCGCCGCGCCTTCTTTTAGTTCTTCGCCTCGGTTGCGCAAACCTGTTCACGCAACATTGCCGGAAGCCGTTTCGCCCTGATAAAAGAGCGCCGACTCGCGCCACGCCCGTGCGTGACGCCTGTGAAGAAGGGGAAAAGAAGTGGGACGAACTCTCACTAACCGGAAACCGATATTGTTGTTACGGTCAGCCGGTTGATTGAGGTTGCGAGAAGCGGCGCGCGCGTTCTGATGATTGTTGTTCCACGAGCCGCCCCGCAGCTACGTCGCAGCCGCACCCGACAAGTCGCCTTGCCCGGCTATCTTAACCAACTCACGCGGCGTTGAGCCAGCCGCCGAGCAAACGCCCTAACTCAGCCGCCATCACGCTGGCGTGTTTATATTGTCCGTCGTTGAGCCAATGCCATTGATGCGCCAGCCGCAAATAAAGCCGCAGCTTGTTAAGGTGGGCGTCAGCCGTACGCAAATGTTTTTGGCGCGTCGTGCCGCCCTGGCTTTGCGCGTCAAACAGGCTTTCCTGAAAATCGAGCGCCGCGTTCATCAATCGTTGCGTGACCGTGAACCGATGAACTTTGGGAAAACGTTCGGCTTTAGGCAACAACCACGCCAGCAAGTCATAAGTGCGAGTGAGGATAATCATGTCAGGTTCCATAACGTCAGGCTCTCTTTATGCTCAGGTCAGTGATTGGCCGAATCTGTTGGCAGCCTTTCGTTGGGCATCGCTCGGCAAGCGCGGCAAACGGTCGGCGGCGGCGTTTGAACACCAGCTCGCCGACCGCCTGTTGCTGTTGCAAACCGAACTCGACGATTTCACTTATCGGCCCGGCGGTTATGTGAATTTCTGGATTCACGACCCCAAGCGGCGACGGGTGAGCGCCGCGCCTTTTCGCGACCGCGTCGTGCATCACGCTTTGTGCCACGTCATCGAACCGTTGTTTGAAGCGCAATTCATCACCGACTCTTATGCCAACCGCGTCGGACTCGGCACCCATCGCGCCGTTGACCGTTTGCAGCATTTCGCGCGTCGTTATCGTTATGTCTTGCGCCTCGACATTGTTAAACATTTTCCTTCGATTGATCACGCCGTCTTGCGCCAGCAACTGGCCGCCACTATCCATGACGAAGCCGTCTTATGGCTCTGTGACCGCATTCTCGACAGCGGCGTCGGCATACTCGACGAAGAATATGAAATGGTTTATTTCCCCGGCGACGATCTGTTTGCCATCGAACGTCCGCGCGGTTTGCCCATCGGCAACCTCACCAGCCAGTTCTGGAGCAACGTCTATCTCAACCCGCTCGACTGGTTTGTGCAACGCGAACTGGACTGTTCGGCTTATCTGCGTTACGTGGACGACTTCGCCTTGTTCAGCGATAGCAAACGCCAGTTGTATGAATGGAAGCGCGCCATCGTCGCGTTTCTTGCCGGCTTGCGGCTGGTCATTCACGAACCGCCCGCACAAGTCATTCCTTGCGTGCATGGCATTCCCTGGTTGGGCTTTGTGGTTTATCCCAACCGTCGCCGTCTCAAAGCCCGCAACGTCGTTAAATTCTCACGTCGTATTCGAGAGCGTTGGGACGATTATTGCCACGGTGAAATCAGCTATGCCGAATTCGACGCCGCCGTCCAAAGTTGGATCAGCCACGCCAGTTACGCCGACAGTTGGGGACTGCGCCAGCACTTGCTCGGACAAGGTTTCATCCATTACCGACCCGATGAATAACCCCCGATGAATAACCCATGCTATTTTCAAAAAAAATTTCGTCGCCCTACCGGTCTGAATGCGTCCAGGGGCTGGCGCTACGCACCTGCGCTTCGCGCACCGCCCCATCAGTGGCCAGAGCTTCAGGCTAAGAAGGGGGACGAACTCTCACTAACCGGAAACCGACACCGTCGTCACGGTCAGCCGGATGAAGGAGGACGCGAGAAGCGGCGCGCGCGTACTGAAGATTGAGGCTCCACGAGCCGCCCCGCAGCACGCGCTTGCCCGCCGTCATAATATTTTCGCATTCACCACCGACCTGATAAGGATAAGTGTTCTCAAGCGAGAGCGTCCACGTCCAGACGTTGCCAGTCAGGTCATAAATGCCTTCAGGCTTAGTGGCGTTATCAAACAGACCAACCGGCGTGGTGCGGCGAATGCGGCTCTCAAGCGTATTGCAACGGCTGCCGTCAAACTTATTGCCATAGGCATAAACGCGGCCCTTGCGCCCGCGCGCCGCCGCTTCAATCTCGACTTCGGTCGGCAAGCGATATAGATATTCGTCATCGGTCACGGCACTCAGCCAATTGGCATAAGCGCGCGCTTCAAACCACGAAAGGCCGACGACTGGTTGCGCGGGATTGTTGAAACGAGGGTTGTCCCATTGGGCAGGTTGGCGAAAAACCTGCCCGGCCTCGAACTGTTCCGCCAGCCAGTTATCAAATTCTTCCTGCGTCCATTTCAACAAGATCATCGCGTTATCAAATTCCTGCGAAGAGATTTTTTCCTCCTGCTCAAGTTGAATGAGTCGCTTGTCGCCAAGTTTTCTCACCTGGTCACGATAATCGCGCCAACTCTGTTTCTGGCCTTCGCCGCCGCCTTCGTTGAGCCATTGCTGGGCGGCGGGCGTGTCCCACCACTGTTCGTTTTCATATCCGCCCGCGCGCATAAACCGCGCGTATTCAGCATTGGTGACAGGCAAGACCGCGAGGCTGAACGGCGCGAGCGTCACTGAGTGCGCAGGTCTTTCATTCTTGAAATCGCTCTCGTCATCGCCAATGGGATAATCACCGCCCGCAAGGTCGGCGAAAGGCGGCAAGCGATATTCAACGTCGGCGCGGCGGCCTGTCGTCAGGCGCGGGTCGCCCAACTCGCCCAGGGCTTCGCCCGCCGCAATGCGCGCGCGCAAATCGGCTTGCGGGTCTTGCATTCGCTCAATCAGCTTGTGCCGCAATTCGTCTTTGAGTTCGTGGGGCAGCGTGAGTTCGGGCGAAGCGGCACAGAGCGCCGCCAGCGGCAAATGATGTTCGGCCAGCTTGCGAACGAAAGCCGCTGCATCCTTGCTAATCGGCGCGGCGGTCAGCGCGGTCTCTTCCCAACCCGTAGTCGGCAAGCCCGGCAACGGTTCGCCTTTGGGCAATTTCGCCCGCGTCTGAGCCAGCGGTTCGCTGACCTGGTCAACGTGCCACGCCACAGCAATCAACGCGGGATCGAACGATTTCGCCAATTGACGCGCAGCGAAATATTCCTGCAAAAGTTGATGGAAGAATTTGAGTTGCTGGCGCTCTTCGTCGAGCAGGTTCAAGGCCACACCTGCCTTGATAATTGCGGCAGTGCGTTCGTGCGCGAGCAAGTCACAGGCTTCGTCATAAGGCTTGCTGACGTGCTTGCCTTCTTTTTGCATGGCAAAGGCCAACGCGCTGAGTTGCGGCAACAAACAGCCTTCTTGCGGCAAAGCAAACGCATCAGCCCATTGCTTGCGCGTGACGCTCAGGCGGTCACGTTCGGTGAGCAGCGCGTAATCGGCTGACAACGCCGTATTGCTGGCAAGTTCGCGTTCGAGCAACAACCGCACATAGCCGGTAAAAAGCTCGGCGCGTCCGCGCGGCACTCTTCCCTGCGTTTCGAGCTTGCACAGCAAATCAAGAAAGTAAGGCGTGCGATATAAATCAAGCAGCGCCGGATTCTTGGCCAACTGCTGCCAGATTTCTGCTGCCCGCGGTGGCGCTTTGGCCTGCAAAAACGCTTGCACCTGCGTTTCATCCATCCGCTTGACCTGAATTTGCGGCACGGTCAGTTCGCCCTGACGACTGAGCGAGGCGCTGTAATCAAGGCTGCGGCACGAAAACACCAGCCGGTTGCCTGCGGTGGCGGCCTGTTGGGTGAAGCTGCGCCACGCGCCGACGGCCTTTTCATATTCGCTCTCGGTGAAAGGCATTTCGTTTAACGCATCAAGCAATAACAACACCCGTCCGTCTCGCAAATAACCGTCGAGCGCAGGCAAGTGCTGATAACGTTTCTGCCATTCAGCCAGCAACCATTCGCGCGGTTTGAGCGCCCCGTCATAATCGTTGAGTTGAATAAAAAAGCTGAGTTCGTCGCTCGCGCCCGCCAACGCGGCAGCGCTGTGTTCGAGTTGCAGATGCCGCAATAACGTAGACTTGCCGCTGCCCGGCTGGCCCAACAGCACCAACGCGCGGTCAGCCGGACGCGCCCGCAACAATTCGCCCAGATCATTGAAATCAGGGTCTTGGTCGGCAGGGTGCCAGCTTTGCGATTCTTCTTCGGCGCGCGGCAACAGCAACGTCAAATTGACGAAACGTCGGTCGAGCGCATAACGATCCTGCGACCATTCGGCGATGCGCGCGCGGTGATAAGCCGCCCAATCAGCCGGGGCTTCATTGCCTGCCGTCAAAGGCGCATTAGGCCGCACATTGGTTTGCACGAGTTGTTCGATCTTATTCAACGAGCCTTGCACTTGCGTCAGTTGTTGATGGGTCTGTTCATTTTGTTGAACGACCACATGCAACTGCCCACTAATGGTGCTGAAAAATTGCTGAGTGTTTTGGGTCGCCAACGCCAACGGCGCCAGCAAAGGGCGCAAGGCTTCGGGCAAATCGTTGAGTTGTTTTTCGATGCCGCCAAAGCGCGCGTTCAAGGCGGTTTGTTGGCTATCCAACGCAGCTTGCAATTGTTGGACGGTGAGCGAGCCGCCCGCGAATAACCCTTCTTGCAAGCCGCACAAAATTTCAGACAGCGTCACATTCGTCAGCATATTGGCGACGCGCTGATCGGTCTTGACGAACAAATGAAACGCCCCGCGAAATTTATCGTACCAACCCGTCTCGAATATTTGCTGCAACGCCTCAGACGGCTGCCCCAGCCGCGCGAAGCGTTCGCACAAATCGCTTTGCATGCGTTCGGTCAGTCGCGTGCGCAAGGTCTGGCGGCGTTCCTCAGCACTGGCGCTCACAAACAAAAGTTTCAATTCATCGTCTTGCGCTGCGGTGAGCAAGTCGGCGGTTCCAGCCTGAATGTCAGCCAGCAACGCCCAACATTCCAGAATGGCGTATTCAAGCCAGCGCCGTTCGTAATCCTGCCAGGCGGCCTCAGCCACCGTCGGAGCAATGCTCAAAGGCTGAACCGGTCGCAACAATTGCGGCAAGCTTTGGCAACGCTCGCGCACCGCGTGCGCCCAGCTTTTCAGCGAAAAGGTTTCATCCGTCGGACTGAGAGCTTTTTGCACCGGCGCGCTGAACTTATTCAGCAACCCGGCGTAGGCTTCGGTTTTGAGCAATCGGTCGGCATTGAGGCCGAGTGCTTCGGCGCGTTCGCCCAGCAATTGCAACGCGGCCTGCCAATAAGCCATTTGCGCTGCGCGTTGCAAATCGTGATTGGCATCAGGCTTGAGTTGCGCCAGATTGGCGCGCAAACGGCTGTATTGATCGTAAGTCCACGCATCGAAGCGTCCGCCGATTGTTTCACCGTAAACCGTTGCCAGGGTGTCGAGCAAAAATCCCGTGAGCATATTGTTTTAGGTTAGTTTCGCTTTCAAAATTTCATTCACCGCTTTCGGATTCGCCTTGCCACCGCTGGCTTTCATCACCTGCCCGACAAAGAAACCCATCAATTGCACTTTGCCCGCACGGAAGGATTCAGCTTCTTTCGGATTGGCGGCGATGACTTCTTCGACGACCTTTTCAATCGCTGACGTATCGGTGATTTGTACCAAACCTTTTTCTTTGACGATCACGTCCGGCGCTTGGCCCGTAGCGAACATGTCGGCGAATACGTCTTTGGCGATTTTGCCTGAAATCGTTTGATCGTCAATCAGACGAATCAAAGCGCCCAGGTCTGCGGCCTCGATCTGGCAAGTCGTAATGTCAGCGTCGGCGTTTTTGAGTTCGCGCAAGAGTTCTGACAGCACCCAATTCGCGGCTGCGCGCTGGTTATTCGCGGAGCGCGCTACTGTTTCAAAGTAATCAGCCAACGCGACTTCATTGGTGAGTGTGAACGATTCGTCGGCGTTCATTTCATAGTCGCGCATGAATCGCTGGCGGCGCGCTTCGGGCAATTCGGGCATGGCGGCTTTGAGCGCGGCAATCCATTCGTCTGTGACTTCAAGCGGCGGCAGGTCGGGTTCGGGAAAGTAGCGATAATCGTGCGCGTCCTCTTTAGAACGCATCATCACCGTTTTGTTTTCCTTCTCGTTCCACAGCCGCGTCTCTTGCGTAATCTTGCCGCCGGTTTCTAAAACGGAAATCTGGCGTTCGATCTCGTAATCAATCGCCTTTTGCAGAAAGCGTGCCGAGTTGATGTTTTTGGTTTCGGTACGCGTGCCAAACGGTTCGCCCGTGCGCCGCACCGATACGTTAGCGTCGCAGCGCAAATTCCCTTCTTCCATATTGCCGTCGCATACGCCAAGCGATTGCACGGTGCGCCGCAGGAACACGAGGTAATCGTGGGCTTCCCAACTGGTGCGGAAGTCAGGCTCGCTGACGATTTCGAGCAACGGCGTACCCGCGCGATTGAGGTCTACGTGCGACTTGGTCGGGTCGCCCTGATCGTGCATGGACTTGCCCGCGTCTTCTTCGAGATGCGCGCGCGTAATGCCGAACCGTTTGAGTTGCCAGTCCGTCGCCCGTCCGCTCTCATCGCGTTCGCAGGTCAAAAACTCTGCCACACCGTCTGACGAAAACGGCTGGTCGTATTGCGAAATCTGATAGCCCTTCGGCAAGTCTGGATAAAAATAATGCTTCCGCGAAAAGATGGATTCGTTGTTGATGCGCAAATTCAACGCCAACGCGGCCTTGCCCGCTTGCTCGACGGCATGACGATTCAGCACGGGCAAACAACCGGGCAAACCTAAAACTACCGGGTCGGTGTTCGCGTTCGGTTCATCACCAAACGCTGAAGAAGACGCGCTGAATAACTTCGACGCGGTTTTGAGTTGAACGTGGACTTCCAGTCCGATGACGGCTTCCCAACCTGCTTTCACTGAATGTTCTCCTGATCTTGAAACTGCGAATGGCTTCTAACGAGGCAAATAAAACAACACGTTTTGCCAGCGTTCTGCTTCGGTGGTGAGCCAAAGTTTTAGCAATCCATCAATGGCAACCTGATAGGGCCAATCCTGCCTTATCAATACGACTCCGGCACTGTTTTGCCGTTGAATGAAGAGCGCGAAATTTTCCGGCATGGTGCTGACATCATGCGAAACCAGCAAACGCCCTTCTTCCGCAGCCCGTTGCAATACGGTCAAATCGTCTACGCCTTCCAGATCGGCTTCAAGCGCTGATTGAAAATCAATCAACGGCTCACGGCGTTTAAGCTCCACAACGATAGGGCCGCGTAAATCGGCGTCGGCCTGAAAGCGTATCTTCACGCGGCAACCTCTTGAACTGCGTCAATCTGCTGATAAAGATCGGCGTGCGCCTTTTGCGCGGTGCGACTTAACCGTTCGTATTTTTCCAACTGCCTCAGCAAATGCGTGTCTACTTCATCCTGATGGGCGAGGTAGTAAGCGAGCGCGCCATAAACTTGTTCCAACGACAAGGTCTGAAAATTATTCGCAATGCTGTCTGACGATAGGCCGTTACGCCAATCATAAACAATCGAATCCAGCGATACGCGGCTGCCTGCTACGTGATAGCCGCTTTCATTTTTGACGACGTATTCTTTGGTCATGATTTAGTACCTCAACGGCAGCGATATTATCAGCTTCTTGCTTTTTCGCACACCGCCAGCCGGACGTGATTCATCGGCCTCTGACGTTGCGGACAATACGTCGCGCGCAATTCTTCAGCGTCATAATCGCGCACCAATCGAAAGCCGAATGACGCGAGATAAGCTGCGATTTCATCGGTTGCCAAACCAAACAGCCAGGGTTCGCCTATTTGCGCGACGCGGCGGGCTTGCGTGAGCGCCGTGCGATTGGTTGACGTACCCGCAATGACTTCGGCCAACAGGTAATCCCACACAAGTTTGGTTCCGGCACGGCTTAGTGAAGCAAGACGTTGCAAGGTATCGGTGACGGCTTGCGCGGTGAGGTAATAAGACACGCCTACCCAAACGAAATAAGTCGGCAGTTCAGCGTTGAAACCGGCGGCTTGCAGCCGTTCGACGAAATCGTCCTTTTCAAAATCTACGGTCACGAAACGCAGGTTGTCAGGTACGCCGAGTTGCTGGCTGAGTTCGCGTTTGGTTTGTTGCGTCGCCGGATGGTCTATTTCAAAAACCGTCGCGTGCGACAAGATGGCGTGGCAACGCCAGGCATGCGTGTCGAAGCCTGCGCCAAGAATAACCACTTGCCTGAGTCCGGGTTCAGCAGTGACAAGGTCGTCTACGAGACGCGCGCGAATGGTCAGAAACTCCTGTCCGCCAGGAGCCCAGTAACGCAGAAACCACAGCAGGCCGCGTGAGCGCCAACTTGAACGAGCAATCCAGCGATAAAAACCATTGAGCAAAAACGTAGCGGCAAACGGATCGTCAAGGATGCGTTGGGCAGCGGGTTGGTGTTGTTCGAGCGCACGAATAAGCGCCATCGCTTCAGCGGTGCGGCTGTAATCCTGTCTCATTGAATTTTAACGGACCTATCGTGGTGCAACTTCAGCCCAAAACTGAATCACCGTGCCGTTAAAGTAAAGGACTCCCTAACCGAACGGCAATCAACTGGCACACATAGTTTGCGGGTAAGCTGTCGCTGTTAGCTTTTCGCGCAAGATTTTGCGTCCGCGATTGAGGCGCGACATCACAGTACCGATGGGGATGCGCAACATCTCGGCGATTTCTTTGTAAGCGAATTCTTGCACATCAGCCAACAAAATCACGGCGCGAAAGTTGGCAGGCACTTGATCCAAAGCTGCGATGACTTCTTCGTCACGCAAGCCATCGGGCACGCTCGGCTCATACACCAATTGATCGAACAGGTAGTCGTCCTCTTCGCTGACAGTGACGAGGCGATTGTTTTTGCGCCAATGATGATTGATGACATGAAACATGATTTTGAAAAGCCACGCGCGGCAGTTGGTTCCCGGCTCGAAGCGGTGAAACGATTTCCAGGCTTGCAAATAAACTTCCTGCACGATGTCTTCGGCGGCAACAGTACAACCGAGCGTGCGTCGCGCGGTGCGATAGAGTTCGTCCATGAACGGCATGGCGATGGTTTCAAAATCACTGGGGGTTGAGACACACGTATCCAGAGCAAGTTGCTTGGTAAGCATTTGCGTTCTCCTTTGACAGCTTGTTATTGATAACTCGCAGGCCGATGAGTGGCCCTAAGACGCAGCCGACACGGGTTGCGTAGTGAAATCTGATTTTGCGATGGCTGCCTGCCGCAACATTTCTTGCAGCAACAGCGGGCAGTTCAGCAGCTTGATGCCGCGCGCTTGCCAAGTGTGAAGCAGTTCCAGCCCGGCTTGGTCAACGAAACTCACGCTGGTCAATTCCAGTGCGAATGAATTCGCTTCGAGTGGTGCGACGCTTTCGCGCAACAACGCCACCCATTGGCCGACGAGGCGGCCTTCCAACTGCAACAACGTTTGCACTTCAGAAGTGGTCGTTTCGGTTATTCGCAGCATCTTGTGTTCTCCTCACTGACGCTAAAGGTAGTGCAACGTCAGTGCCACGAAGTTGGGCAGTCAAAGAAAATTTATAAAGGCCGTGAATAAAGGATTTTGTGAGTGACAAGCCAATCGTCGTGGCTAGCTGCCCACGAAATTTCGTGGCGGCTTCGTGGGTTCGTGGCTCGTGGCTACGAAAGTTCGTGGCTCCCTGGGTGCGCACGCATCCCAGGTTAGGGTCGTTGAAGACCCATCTTTTTCATGCGGCTGCGCAACGTATTGGGATGTAAGTTGAGAATTTTCGCAGCGCCTCTATCACCTTCGATGACCCAGTTGGTTTCAGCGAGAGCGGCGAGAATGTGTTCGCGTTCGACAGTGTCGAGTGCGCGCGGCGTCAGGCTGTGCGCCGAATTGATCACGGGCATAGAAGCCGCCGCTGCGACTGTCACTTGCGGTTGTGTTGATGGCAACAAGCTCGCTTCGATCACCAATGTCTTGCCCGTAGCCATCACGACACCGCGTTCAATCAGGTTTTGCAGTTCGCGGATGTTGCCCGGCCAAGCGTAATTTTGCAGCAAGGCAATCGTCTCGTGTGCGATGCCTTCAATGTTGCGGTCGAAGCGGCGCGCGAAACGCGAGGCGAAGAAAGCCGCAAGCGCGGGAATGTCTTCGCGGCGTTCGCGCAAAGGCGGATTGTGCAGCGGCAATACGTTCAAGCGATAAAACAGATCGGCGCGAAAGCGTCCGGCGGCGATTTCGGAGTCGAGGTGGCGATTGGTGGCGGCGATGATGCGTACGTCAACCGTGAGCGTCTTGCTGCTGCCCACTGGTTCGAATTCGCCTTCCTGCAAAACGCGCAAGAGCTTGACTTGAGTTTCGGGCGGCAACTCGCCGACTTCATCTAAAAACAACGTACCGCCGTCGGCCAATTCAAAACGTCCGCTGCGTTTGTCGAGCGCGCCGGTGAAGGCCCCTTTGACGTGACCGAACAACTCGCTCTCGACCAATCCGGCAGAGATCGCTCCGCAATTGACTTTGATGAGCGGACGTTCGCGCCGCGCGCTGAGGTTGTGAATCGCGCGCGCCAGCAATTCTTTGCCCGTGCCGGTTTCGCCGAGAATCAACACCGTCGCATCGGTCGGAGCCGCGCGTTCAAGTTGTTGCAAGACGGCAAGCAAGGCGGGACTCGTGCCGATGATTTCTTCGAAGTTGTTTTCGCGCAGAATTTCTTCCTGCAAATAAACGTTCTCGGCGTGCAATTGATTTTTGAGGCGTTCGACTTCGGCCAGGGCTTCGCGCAATTCGGCTTCGGCTTTCATGCGTTCGAGTTCGGCCCCAGCGCGCGCCGCAAAAATTTTCAGCACATCCATGCCGCGCGCTTCATCCATCGGCGCATCGTCAATCACCGCGAGATGGCCGATCAATTCGCCCGCCGTATCGTGCATCGGCAAGCCGATATAACTCTGACCATTCAAGCGCACAAGCGCCGCCTCTTTAGGAAACAGCTTTTGCACTTCGCGCGCATAAAAACAGGTTTCGCCCTGATAAACGCGCTCGCAAGTCGTGTCTTTTAGATCATATTCGATGGTGTCAGCCAGCCCTTTGCCGTCCCAAAAAGCCAACGTCCGTGCGCGCGTCTTTTCGACGTTGGCGCATTCAGTGACAAAAGCAATCTTGACCGGCAAGGCTTGCGTCAGGTGTTGCACCATCGAACGAAAGAAATCTCGCCCTACGACTTTCGCCGTACCTTCGACAATGGCGCGCAACCGCCGTTCGGCTACCTGCTGTTCCGCCAGCAACTCATGCAAGACCGCAGCCCAAGGCGATTCGCCGATTTGCGCGACCACTTGCGCGAGCCGGTCGAGAGCGGCTTCTTTTTGAGGTAGTGGGGTTCGCATAAATTCGCCAGTGAATGGGTGCAAGGTTAAGGGCGCTTTTCCAGCGTCGGATTGGCGTTGTAGCGCGCCGATCCGCCTTTCGGAATGCTCAACGATTGCCATTCGCCCTGATGATAAATCCGCGCCAGTATGATGAGTTGACCGACATGCAGGGCGACGTGCGCGAGCGAACGGCACAAGGCTTCGTGAACGTTCAGCGGTACGCCGCGAATCGTTACCTGTGCCGACAGGTCGGCCTCGCTCAGCGTTTTCAAAGTGTTAAACAACACCTCCCAGCCTTGCGCCCACAGTTCGTTCATTTGCTGTCGGTCATATTCCACTTTGGCAAATTCGGCTTCGCGGTCGCGCCACGGTTTCTCGCCGTCAGTCGTCAGGAAGTCGGTAAAACGTGAGCGAAAGTTGCCGCTGATGTGCCGCACGATCAGCGCGGCGGAATTGCCTTCGGCATAAGGCATGAGATTCAACGCCTCATCGGGAATTTGCGCCAACGCGCGTTCACCGATGATTTTGTAGCGTTCGTATTCGCCCCCAAAATTTGCCAGCATCTGCTTATTTCCTTCGGTAAGCATTCGGATCAGCGCGCAAGGTGAGCCATTCACCTGCACGGATCACTTCGCCAGTGATCTCAAGCGGTTCGGCCACGTAATCTAAAACTTCTTTGCTTAACGGCTCGCCTTGCGCATCGGCTAATTGTAAGGCGATTGACGCGCCCTGTGAATCGCGCGCGAGAAACAGTGGCGGTATGCCACCGCTAATGCAACGCACGGCGCACTCACGATGCGGTTTGGTATGCCCCGGATTCATCACGCCTAGATAACACTTGCTGTCTACGATCTCGCCAACGAAGGTGAGCCGTCCTAAGGCTTTATTCGGCAAAGCAGCAGTGGACGATTCGTTGATGCGTTCGATAGCGGATGGATTGATCTCAAGCATCCGCAATCCGTCGCGCGTAATCAGCGCGCCGCGCAATTTCACCGATTGCCCGACAAAGGCGCTCACCTCAGCCGCGTGCTTGCCGCGAGCCGCTAACAAGTATTGATCCAACTTGCCTTCGCCCATCACCAGCAACGACGGATAAGGCTGTGCGCGAATGACGCCGATGTATTCGCGCGCCTGACCGAATTCAAAAACACTCAACGGCAAACGTTGAAAGCCGAAAGCTAACAACAACGCTACGCTCACAGCCAATGCGAGCAAAGCGACAATGACCTTGCGCAGCCAGCGCCGCAACGCGACGGGCGCTTGCGGTTGATAGCCAATGTAAAAGGGTTCGCTTTCGGTTGGGTTCATGCTTGTGCCACCGGTTCGGGATTCACATAGACGACGCCGTCAACCAGCTTGACGCGATAAGTCGTGACGCGCTCGTTGAAAGGCGGCGGCGAGGCTCCGGTTTCAGGCACGTACTGATAGCCGTGCCACGGGCAAGTCACGCAACCATCAATGATGCGGCCTTCGCCGAGCGGGCCGTGCTGATGTTGGCATACGTTGGAAAGCGCCGACAGCTTGCCGTCGTGTTTGAACACAGCGATACGTTCGCCGTTGAGCGAAATCACACGGGCACGCTTTTCGGGAATCTCGCCGAGATGGCAAACCGCAACGAAGCCTGTGCCTGTTGGTTGTTGGTCGTTCGCGTGTTCGTGTTGGGCGGCGAGCAGATGAACGGTCAGCACGGTGAGCATTCCTACGCCCAACGCACCTGCCAATAACGGATTGGTTTCGGCTTGCAGCACGCCAAGCGCGACGTGTGCGATCAACAAGCCGTAAGCCGCATACACCAGCATGTGCAGCCGCTTCCACGTCAGTGGCGAAAGTTGCTTCAGCCAAAAGTCGTGGCTGGTCGCCGCCATCAAAAACAAAATCACCAACGCCACCAAGCCCAATGGCTGAAACGGAAAGTTCGCCAGACTATCAAACCGCCGATTGCTGATGAGCAAGCTCACCAACGGATTCACGTCGCCCAGCGCGTGAAATTGAAACAGCGCGAATCCGCCATGCGCGAGTCCCATCACGAAAGTCGTCACGCCCAGATGCCGCCGGTTATAAAGCAACGGCAACCAGCGCGGCTGCAAACGGCACAACGGCCCGATGATGAGTACGACGTGCAACAGCAACAGCGCCGCCGTACCGAACGCGCGAATCAACAGCGTCTCAATCGTAGCGTTGGGGTTGGCAAATGCGCTCACACCAACGAACAGCGCCAGATACGACACCAAGCCCGCCGCCATTACCAAATCGTAGCGGCGCTTTTGCGGATTCCAACTGATGGCGCGGTATCGCAGACTCATTTCGTTCTCAGCAATTGCGTAGGGAATGGTTGATTGACGGGAACTGGTTTGCGCACCGCCAGCGCCGCGATGAACAGCAACGGCAACAACACGGCGAGCGCGATGAAAATCAGGCGATGCGTTTTTCTGAGCGGTTGAATCATAGTGAGCAATGGCAAACAGGCGCATGGAGTACACGCTTTAGCGTGAGTCTCACGCAGCCGACGCCTCACGCTAAAGCGTGTACTCCATACGCCTGGTCTTTATTGTTCTTGATAGTTCCAGGTGAGGCCGCCATCCACATAAAACGTAGAGCCGGTCACATAATCGGCTTCGTCAGAAGCAAGAAAGACTGCGAGGTTCGCCACGTCATGCGGTTGCCCCAACCGTGCGAGCGGGATTTGCGTGAGCAGCGCGCCCAGCTTTTGCGGATCGTTCAACAGCTTCGTATTGATCGGCGTCTCAATCGCTCCGGGCGCGATGTTGTTGACGTTAATGCCGTGTTGACCAAGCTCGACAGCCAAGTTGCGCGTGAGCATTTTGACGCCGCCTTTGCTGGCGCAATACGCGGCGAAGTTGGGGAAAGGCAACTCTTCATGCACCGAACTAATGTTAACGATTTTGCCGCGCCGCTTGGTCGCCATCAGGTGTTGCGTCATCGCCTGCGCGGCGAAAAATACGCCCTTGAGATTGACGTTCAGCACTTTGTCGTAATCGCTTTCGGTCACTTCCCAAAAGAGCGCGTGCGTTTCAACACCGGCGTTGTTGACCAGAATGTCGAGCGCACCGAAATGTTCGAGCGCGGTGGCGAACAGTCTTTGAATGTCTTTCACACTGGCGACATCGGCTTGTACGACCAAGCCGCGTTGCCCGGTGGATTCAACCGCGCGCAAGGCTTCTTCAGCGCGTTGCGCATTGCCTGCGTAATTGATGACGACATCCGCGCCCTCGCGCGCGAAGCGTTCCGCGATGCCGCGCCCGATGCCCTGACTGCTGCCGGTGACGAGGGCGACTTTGTTTTTGAGTTTCATACGATTCCTTCTCCTGCTTTGATTAAGTTCACGAGCGTAATCCTACGAACGCACCGCGTTATTCCCAGCAAGCGGCGAAAAAGAAACTTGTCCGCGTGGGTAGCACGGTGCTACCGTGCCGCCGTCGTCAGGAAATCAACTCGGAGCATACGGAATGATTCCAACCTACTCTTTAGCCTTGATAAAAAAGCTGATCCGCGAGGGGCAGTACCGCATCACTGATGCGGCACTGGATAGTGCATTGGATTTGGGAATGGAAGAGTCTGATATTGTCGAATGTGTTTGCGAGGTTCTGACCGAAGACGACTTTTACAAAACGATGCCCGCCATTCAGGAGCCACCCTTGTGGCAGGATGTATATCGGGTGAAGTATCAGAAGGTATGGATTTACCTGAAGCTCCAGATCAGTTTAGCGAACAGAGCCGTTGTCATTTCTTTTAAGCTGAAATGACGCCGGTGAGATTGAGAGGTAAGCAATGAAGAAGAAATTATTCATGTGTGATGTCTGCAACGCCGAAAATGCCGCAGAGATAATTAACACGGATTGCGAATCCAGTTATTGCCAACAACCGGTGAAGGTCACCGCTGTCGAACGCTATCACTGCAACAAATGCGGCGAAGATTATTTCGATCCTGAGCAAGCAAGAAATTACTCAAAGCGCGTAAAAGCCGCCGCGCGCCAGGAACTCGGCTTGCTCGCGCCCGATGAAATCATTGCCATTCGCAAAAAATACAGCCTGTCGCAAGAGCGTTTGGAATGGCTGTTATCGGCAGGGGCAAAGGTCGTGACGCGCTGGGAAAATGATCGCGCGTTGCAACCGCGCGCCGTTGACGACTTGTTGCGCCTGATGGATCGCATGCCCGTTGTCGTAGAAGAACTCACTCGCCTGCGAAAAGCGATGAAAGCTCCGTCAAAAACGATCAAGGCCGCTCAGCGCAAAGCGGCTGCGCCGAAGAAACAACTCGCGCCGCAACCCAGTCGTTAGAAACGTTTTGGAGCAAGATGCTGTCTTGTTCCACCTCACGCGGTCGCGCCGCAATGAATGCAGCGTTGCTTGGTTTGGTGATACAGCTTGGCACACCCGACGGGCCGACGCTGCCACAAGTAAAGTTGCGCCGCCGCGAGCATCGCCAACGGCGGCGCGGTGAAATAAAGCCAGAGCGTCGTCCACGTTTGCGCGCTGAACGCCGAAGCGAAAGTGCGCGCCGGGTTCATGCTCATGCCTGACAGCGGCGCTTCGAGACTGATGTAAGCCATCACCAACGTGCCCGCGCACCAGCCCGTATAACGCGCCAGTCGTTCGTGATTCGACGCGCGCAACACGACGCTCATCAGCACAAACGAAATAGCGAACTCAGCCAGAAAGGCTATACCCGTGCCGAAATGTCCGGGCAGCGTTGCCACGTAATTCACTGATGGATGTTGGAGCGAATTGCTCAACCCAGCGGAACTGAGTTGCACGCCCAGCCAGCCGCCGATGAATTGCGCCGCGATGTAAAAGACCGCGTCCGTAGTTTTCACCTTGCCCAAGCGCCAGAACGTCAGCGTCACCGACGGATTGAAATGCGCGCCCGAACGTTTGCCCCACGGCGAATAAACGAGGCTGACGGCGGTCAGGCCCATCGCCAGCCCCATCAACACACGCCGTGCGTCGCCGTTCGCTATTGCCTGATGCAAGGGCGACGCCGGATGTTCGAGCAACACGCCGAACCCGCAAGCCGAAACCATAAACGCCCCAAGCCCGACGGCTTCGATCAGGTATTCCGGCCAGTGTTGTCTCAGCATCTCGATCATCGTGTTTCCTTTTACGGCGTCTTTATCCACACAACTCGCCGCGTTATTCCACGAATAAATCGAGAGCTTCGGCGCATATAGCGAAAGAGAAAACACGACGCCGCACGCACGCGCGTCGCAAGCGTCAAACAACTGACATCACAGAAAGGATTGATATGAAAAAATTGAGTTGGGCTTTACGTTTATTGGTCGCGGCGATTTTGTTGCAAACCCTGTTTTTCAAATTCACGGGCGCGGCTGAATCGGTTTACATTTTCTCGAAGCTGGGACTCGAACCGGCAGGCCGCATCGGTTCAGGCGTAGCCGAATTGATCGCCGTCATCTTGTTGTTGATTCCGGCTACGGTGAGTTATGGCGCGTTGCTGGCGCTGGCGGTCATCGCCGGAGCCATCATGAGTCACCTGATCAAGCTGGGGATTGCCGTCATCAATGCAGACGGCACGTCGGATGGCGGATTGCTTTTCGGACTCGCGCTGACAGTGTTTTTCGGCAGCCTCGGCATTTTGTGGCTGCATCGCGCAGAGATTCCTGTTATCGGGAAAAAGCTGTTCGCGCGCGTCTAAGGCAAGGTATCTGCGGGATGGGATTTCGCCACAAAAAAGCACAGAAGACACAAAAAAAAATCTATGGTTAGAAATCCTTTTTGTGGCTCTTGTGCTTTTTTGTGGCTAGCCAATTCCTTGCCTTCATCTCATTGTGCTTAACCACTCAGCAACGCTCCAGGCTTGCGCAATGCACCCGCCCGGCTGATGCGGCGCGTCGCCGTCGAATACTTCGGCGACTTGGCCTAAGCCCGCATCGTGCAGATGCGCCAGCCAATCTTGCTGCCATTGCTCAACCTGCGCTTGCGCGCCCTTGCCCGTATTGGTTTTGCGATAAGCCGTGATGAACGGCCCCAACAGCCACGCCCACACCGTACCCTGATGATAAGCGCCGTCGCGTTCGAGGATGCCGCCCGCGTAACGCGCACAATACTGCGCATCGGCGGGCGCGAGGCTGCGCAAGCCGACTGGTGTGAGCAAGTCGCGTTCAACCACCGCGACCACTTGTCTGGCGCGCGCTTTGGTCAACATCGTGTGCGGCAAACTCACCGCAAAAATCTGATTGGGGCGAATCGAACCATCGCGCGACTCGCCCTCAACTACATCGTAAAGACAGCCTGTTGCATCATTCCAAAACTGTTCGTTGAAGCTGCGCTTGGCACGCGCCGCCTTATGCTTGAAGCGTATCGCATTCGCCGCGTCATTGAATGAATCAGCCAGTTCGCGCATCACGCACAAAGCGTTGAACCACAGCGCCTGAATCTCGACGGGTTTGCCGATGCGCGGCGTGACGACCCAATCGCCGACCTTCGCGTCCATCCAGGTGAGTTGCACGCCCGGTTCGCCCGCCCGCAGCAAACCATCGTCATCCACTTGAATGCCGTAGCGCGTCCCGCGTTCGTGCCAGTCAATGATGTCAAGCAACGTGGCGTAAAGATGCTGTTTGATAAACGCCTTGTCGCCTGTCGCCTCAAGCCATGCGCGAATCGCTTCGACGTACCAAAGCGTCGCATCAACAGTGTTGTATTCCGGCGTCTCGCCCGCGTCGGGAAAACGATTCGGCAACATGCCTTGACTGACGTGCTGGGCGAATTCTTTCAGGATGCTCGCGGCAATGTCGGTGCGTCCGGTAGTGAGCGTGAGGCCGGGCAGCGCAATCATTGTGTCGCGCCCCCAATCGCTGAACCACGGATAGCCCGCGATGATCGTATTGCCTGCGCCGCGTTTCACAATGAATTGATCGGCGGCAGCAGTCAGCATGCGGGTCAGTTCGTTTTCAGCAGGAATCGCGGCAACGATGGCCTGACGACGCGCGAGTTCAGCTTGTTGAAGTTCAGCGACTTGCTCAATGTCGCGCGCTTCGGTTGAAGCGAGCAGGTCAGCCGAATGATTTTCTTTGAGTTCAAATTTAAGCGCACAGGGATTGAATAAGTCTTCCTGATAATCCAACCCGCGCGCGCGTTCAATCGCGTATTCAAAATTGCGATACCAATATCCGGCTGTTTCGATAGACGTGGCGTTGTGCGCCAGATGCAAAGCAGGCAAACCCTGATAAGGCTCAAACAAAAGTACGCCGTCGGCTAAAATATAGTGCGCATTCACCGCGCCGTTTTCATGCATCGCTGAATGGTAATCACGGAAGGCCAGCAACGGACGCGCTTCGAGTTGAACGCTTTGCCCGTTCGACGCGAGCAAGACATAACGCACCACAGTGCTGTTCTCGCCATCCAACATAAAAACGGATTTTTCGAGACGACAGCCCGCGACTTCATAAATCCACACCGGCCACGGATCGAGCCGAAACTCTTTCAGGAATTGATAGCCTTGCGGATGCACCGTGTTGGGATATTGATTGGCTGAGAGTTCATAACGCGCGCCGTCAACGATGAGCGTTTCTTCGAGCTTGGCGAGCAAGGCAGTGCGGCCTACCGGTGGGTTGAGCGCAGCCATCAACAGCCCGTGATAGCGTCGCGTATTCACGCCCGCCACCGTGCCTGAAGCGAAGCCGCCCAGGCCGTTGGTTTCGAGCCATTCGCGCCGCGTGGCTGCGACAAAGTCAGTGCAAACCGTTTGATCGAATTGAATCATAAATTTCGTAGCGCAGGCTTGCGCTTTAATACAAGTTGTAAGTTCTGCCCTGAAACAAAGCCAACAAGGTGGCCGACGCAGTCGCAGTCGCAAGCATCCAGCTTTTGTTCATTCCCGCGAACCACGAAAGTGCGCGTTGCCACCTGGTTGGCGGTCGGCGTAACTCACGCCGGATGCGCACGCGTAATGCGACCGGTGCTGCATCATTGTTCGCCAGCGCGCGTTGCAAGAGGGATTTCACGCCTGAGCGCGCATCCCATAACGCAGCGCACGCGGCACACGCGCTCAGGTGTTGCGCCAACGCTTCGCTCATCCTGAACGGTTCGTTTTTTGCCAGCATAACTTGAATGAACGCACAATCAAGATTCATCATTTTCTGCCTGCCTTTCACAACCTCATCACAACATCAGGGTCACAACATCAGGTCTTTGCGCGGTGACGGTCTAACCCCTGTCAGCCTGCGACGCGCGAGTTGAATCAGTTCAGCTTGTCCGCACGCCATCGCACGGAATTGCGGCAGCACGCCCGCGAGTTGCGGTTCATCAACGAGCCGGTCAGCCGCCACCAGTATGTGCAAGTCATGGGGCACAGCGTTGAGACGCAAGGCGGTGAGCGATTCGACTAAACGTTCTGCTGCCACATCAACGAGCGCGAGCGTAACAGAGGCAGGAAAACTGATGCCCCTCGTCTCGGTTAGGCAAAGCGCTTCGGTTTCGTTGAGCCACAGCGCCGCGCGCCACTTTTCTAACTGGCTCATCGAATCTCCGATCAAGATCGCCTGGGGTTCGCTCACAAGTTCTGAAGTTACCAACCTCAAGCGCCGTGTCTCGCTTCGCGTTGTTGCTAAGTTGAGCATGGTTCGTGTCCTTTCTGTAGTGCTAAACCCGCGCTCACTGCCAATTTATTCCTGCCGTCACAAGGTCTCGCCGCTTTGTTGCAACAGCTTCGCCACCAGCCCCGTCCAACCGGTTTGATGGCTCGCGCCGATGCCCGCGCCGTTGTCGCCGTGAAAGTATTCATAAAACAAAATCAAATCGCGCCAATGCGGATCAGTCTGAAACTTCTCTGTGCCGCCATGCACCGGACGCCGCCCGTCACCGTCGCGCAAAAAGATCGCCGACAACCGCTGCGACAATTCCGCCGCCACTTCCCACAACGTCATGAAATTGCCTGACCCTGTGGGACACTCGACTTTGAAATCATCGCCCAGATAGTGATGAAACTTCTGCAACGATTCGATCAGCAGGTAATTGACCGGAAACCACACCGGCCCGCGCCAGTTCGAATTGCCGCCGAACAGTCCCGTCGAAGATTCCGCCGGTTCGTAATCAACGCGATGCTCTGTGCCGTTGACCGACAAGACGTAAGGATGCTCGCGGTGATGCCGCGACACCGCGCGTATGCCGTGCGGCGAGAGGAACTCGTTTTCGTCGAGCATGTATTGCAACACGCTGCGCAACTGCTCGCGGTTGACGACTGAAAGCAAACGCCGCTCGCCGCGCCCGGGCGATTTCATACACGCGACATTCGCCGACAGATCGCGGCGATTTTCGATGAACCATTCCAGCCGCCGTTTGAAACCCGGCAGCCGTTCGAGCAATTCCGGTTCGAGCGTTTCGACCGCAAACAGCGGAATCAATCCGACCAGCGAACGCACCCGCATCGGGAACGGCTCGCTCTCAGGCGTATGCAACACGTCGTAAAAAAATCCGTCTTCGTCATCCCACAGCGTAATGCCGTCTTCGCCTCGATGGCTCATTGCTTTTGCGATGTAAAGAAAATGCTCCCAGAATTTGCTCGCTAAGTCTTCATACGAAGGGTCTTCCTTCGCCAACTCCAACGCCATCGCCATCAGGTTGAGCGAATACATCGCCATCCAACTCGTACCGTCAGACTGTTCGATATGCCCGCCAGTGGGCAGCGGCGCGCTGCGATCAAAAACGCCGATGTTGTCGAGTCCGAGAAAGCCGCCCTGAAAAATGTTGCGCCCTTCGGCGTCTTTGCGATTGACCCACCAGGTGAAGTTGAGCAGCAGCTTTTGAAAGACGCGCTTGAGAAAAACTGTATCGCCCACGCCGCGCCGTTTCTTTTCAATCTTGTAAACGCGCCACGCCGCCCACGCATGCACCGGCGGATTCACGTCACCCAGCGCCCACTCATAAGCGGGCAACTGGCCGTTCGGATGCATGTACCATTCGCGCAGCATCAGGATGAGTTGTTCCTTGGCAAAGTCTGAATCAATCAACGCCAGCGGTACGCAATGAAAGGCCAAGTCCCACGCCGCGTACCACGGGTATTCCCACTTGTCGGGCATCGAAATCACATCGGCGTTGAATAGATGCGACCACTCGTGATTGCGTCCGCGCTTGCGTTCAGCGGGCGGAGCCGGTTGCGCCGCATCGCCCTTGAGCCAATCGTTCACCACGTAATGGTAAAACTGCTTTGACCAAACCATGCCCGCAAACGCCTGCCGCATCACATTGCGCGCGTCATCGCTCACAGCATCGTTTGCGGCAGGCGGAATCACTTCAGCATAAAACTCATCTGCTTCAGCTATGCGCGCTTTGAACACCTGATCGAAATCGGCGAAGGGCTGCGCGCTTTGTTGATCGCTCAACCGCAACCGCACCGTCACTGTCGCGCCCGCTGCAAGCTGCAAGCGATAATGCGCCGCTGCTTTCGTACCCGTCAGTTCAGGATTCACCGCCTCGCTCACGCCGTTCACCACGTAATCGTTGATTCCGTCCTTGCAATAAGGCGAAGCGTTTTCCGCACCATACAACCGCCGCGCGTTCGTATCGTTTTCCGTAAACAGCAATTCGCCTGCACCTTCGCAATACAACCAGCGCCTTCCCAACTC
The DNA here is from genome assembly GCA_043718445.1 of Acidobacteriota bacterium. Lineage (GTDB taxonomy): Bacteria > Acidobacteriota > Blastocatellia > RBC074 > RBC074 > JACPYM01. The sequence continues at coordinate 24,082 of JAYSVR010000083.1, forward strand.
ACGATGCTGCACTTCGATCACATCGCCGCTTGCACTCAACGTCGGCCTTTCGCTCGCACCATCCCACGACCACGTATTGCGAAACCACAGCGAAGGCAGTAAATGCAACGAAGCCGTTTCAGCACCGCGATTCGAGACGGTGATGCGGATGCACAGGTCTTCGACTTCGGCTTTGGCGTATTCGACTTGCACGTCGAAATAGCGGTCATCGTCGAATACGCCTGTGTCTATTAGCTCAAACTCAGGGCTGAGTTTATCGCGGCGCTGGTTCTCTTCCTTCAGCCACGCGTAAGGAAATTCGGCCTGCGGATATTTATAAAGATATTTCAGGTAAGAGTGCGTCGGCGTCGCATCGAGATAGTAGTAATACTCCTTCACATCTTCGCCGTGATTGCCTTCGTTGCCGGTGAGGCCGAACGCGCGCTCTTTCAAAAACGGATCGCGCCCGTTCCACAGTGCCACGGCAAAGCACAGGGCTTGTCGCCGGTCGCTGATGCCTGCCAAGCCGTCTTCGTTCCAGCGATAGGCTTGCGAACGTGCGTGATCGTGCGGCAGGTAATCCCACGCCGAACCATGCGACGAATAATCTTCGCGCACCGTGCCCCAGGCGCGTTCGCTGAGATAAGGCCCCCAACGCTTCCAGTGTTTCGTGCGTTGTTCCGATTCTTGCAATCGCTGAGTTTCAGCGTTGACGATGGATTTGATTTGTTTGGATTGGTTTTTCATCAGTGCCTTTTTACTTTTCAATTAACTGCATCGCGTGCGCATCTGGGTCGCGCACCAACAAGCCGCGCTTGAATCCCAACACCGCTTCCGGCAACGCCACCAAGCCGGACGACACGAACGCATAGCGCCCTTCGCGCAAGCGCACCGCCGCCGCTTCAAGATCGTTCGTGACCAACTTGGTCTGCCAATGCATCAAGTCATTCGCCTTCAAATCGCGGGGCGCAGGTCGTCCATCACGCGGCGCGAGGTATTCCAAAAACTCTATGCCCGGCCCTGTTGCTGCTCGCAAAGCGGTGATACGCAAGCGCGCGCCGAATACGTTGTTCAAGCGTTCCTGTTCGCTGCCGTAATTCTCACTCGCGCCCGCCAGGCGCAGCCCCAACGTATCTCGATAGAATTTCAAACTCGCTTCAGTGTCGCTCACGACTATCGCCGTGTGGTCAATGCCGAGAAACAACTTGCTTGCGTCTTGTTGCGCCAACCGATGCCACTTTGCATCACCCTTGTCGGCGGGAAACTGCAAAATTTCGAGCGCGTGCCCGTCGGGGTCTTTGAAATAAAACGCCTCGATACCGCCCGCGTTCTTGTTCCAATCCGGCAAGCGTTGCGGCCCCGTCGAAGCATGTTCGACTTTGTTTTTCCTCAGCCACTGATAAGCCCGCGCCATATCCGAAGTGATGATGGCGATGTGTTGAAAGTTGTGATCGTTGCTGCGCGCATCAACGGGAATCGGTCTGCCGCGCGGCGCGAGATACTCAGTCAGTTCGATGAACTCATCGCCCAGCCGCATGCGTACGACGCGCATGCGCAAGCCGAATACGCCTTGCAAGTGTTCGTAAGCCTCGCCCGTGACTTCGACTTCAGAGACTTTCTCGAACGACAGCACTTTGCTGAAAAATTCGACCGAACGGTCTACGTCGCTGACGGTGAGGCCGATGCTGTCTACGGCTTGTACGAACGGGGTTTGCGCCACGCCGGTGACGAGCAATAGGCACAGGGCGATGGGCAACAGAGATAAATAGCGAAGTAGTTTCATACGAAGTTTCTCCGGCTGGTCATATCCCGTGAGGTGCGGTTAGAATTCCCGCCTGCTTGAATTTCATTGAGCAGAAAAAGTGAGATGACTTTATGGAAGCAGTAACCCTGATGTTGCCTGAGACAATTTTGCAGCGCGCGCAAAATCGAGCCGACGCGTTGCGCGTATCGGTGAGCGAATTTTTGGTTGGTTCTTTGGAAACGACTGTGCCGAATTCCAGCCTGGATGACGTGCCGGAAGAAATGAAAAGCGAACTGGCTGCCATGTCCTGGCTGGGAAACGAAGCCTTGCAAGGCGTAGCCAACAGCGTGATGGCAAAGACCAATCAACGGCGCTTGGATGATTTGCTGACTACCTCGACAAAATCACATTCCCCTCAAGGATCGGAATGCTTATAACCAGCGGTATT
>JAYSVR010000084.1:0-7840 GCA_043718445.1 Acidobacteriota bacterium
GGGGAAACTCCTTGATTAGGTAAGTGAATGGGATGCCAGTTAAACGAACGTGGTGGTTGTCAGGTAATCCGCCAGTAACTCCGCCGCATCTGGTACGCCCTTAAACCCCGGAAACGTATTGATGTCCACCACGTAAGGCTTGCCGTCTGACGTAATGATGTCCAGCCCGAAAAGATCAATGCCGAAGGCCTTGCCGCACGCGAAGCAAATCTCGCGCATCTCGTCTGACACTTCGAAAGCCTCGCCCAGCTTGTCTTCGAGCGTGACGGGCGGCCAGACGCGGCGCACGCCGAAGACCTTTTCGCCGATGACATACAACTTGTAATCGCGTCCATCCGGCTTGTGCAATCGTTGCGCGAAAAACAAATCGGTCGTGGTCAGCGATGCCAGATCGCGTTCGCTGTGAACCATCTGCACGCCGCGCCCTTGCGAAGCGCCCCAGAACGGTTTGACGACGAGCGGCCCGTCGGCGAGCAAGCCAGTCAACTGTTCGGCGTTGCCCGCGAAAAAGGTTTCGGGCAGCGGCACTCCGGCACGTTGCAAGACTTGCGTCGAAAGAATCTTGTCCTTCATCAACACGACGGTCGGGTAAGGATTGAGAATCCGCGCGCCCAGACCGTGCAACAAGCCCGCGTAACCGAGCGCCGTTTCGGTTCCGGCTTTCAGCAGATACAGATCGTGTCGGTTTTGAATCGCGGCTACGTCATTACATTGCGCGTCGGGATAAATCATCTCGACTTGATGTCCGCGCGCGATGAGCAAGTCAGCCGCCTGCTGCATCACCGAACCGCTGCGGCCTGCTTTTTCTTTCGTAGAGATTACGCCGATGTTCATAGTGTTTAGTTGATTCGCCACGGTGGATTGAGCCGGTTAGCGCCTGCGAAATATAAACAAATCCGATTGTTGTCGGGGTCGCGCAAATAGCACTCACGCCACAGCCACGATTGGTCTGTCGGTTCGGTTTCAAAGCGAACGCCTTGCTGTTGCAACGCGGCGAAGCGTTCATCCAGGTCTTCGCATTCAAAATAAACGACGATGCCAGTGCCGCGCGGCAATTCGTCAACCAGATGAATCGAAAACGTAGCGCCGCCATCTGAACATTCAAAGCGTGCGTATTTCGGCAAGTCTTCGACGATCTTTTTGAGTCCGAGCCGTTCATAAAACGCAATCGCAGCGGCGACGTTCAACGAAGGCACGGTGACTTGGTTAAGGTTCATGACGCGACTTGTTGTTCAATGTAATCGGCCAGCCGCTCATTGCCATCCGGCACGCCCGTGTAATTTGGAAAGTCGTTGATCTCAATCACCAGCACGCCTTCGCTGGTGACGATGGTGTCTACGCCGTATAAATCCAGTCCGAACAGCTTGCCGCAGCGGCGTCCGAGGTCTTGCAGTTCAGGCGTGAGTTCGACCAGTCCGGCTTGCGAGAGCGCGTTGGTTTCGCGCGGATTGAAAGGCGACTCTTTGCGTACGCCCCAGACTTGATCGCCCATGCCATAAAGTTTCAGGTCGTAACCATCCGTCTTGAAATAGCGCTGTGCCAGCGCGATGGGTTCTGTCCATTGCAACGCCGCCATTTCGTCGGGCGTCAGCGCGACCTGCAAGCCGCCGGAGTTATCGCCGAAAATCGGTTTGAGAATAATCGGATATTCGTTCGCCGGAATGTTGGCGGCAAGTTGCACGGTGCTGCCGAAATAGGTTTTGGGAATCGGCAGGTTCGCGTTGGCAAAGGCGACTGACATGCGCGACTTGTTGTGTACGGCGGAAATTGCTCCGCGCGTATTGATCGTCTTGATGCCCCGCGCTTCAGCCCAACCGAGCAAGGTGAGCAAGCCCCAACTGCGACCACGGCCTACGATCAGGTCGAGTGAGTCGAGCCAGGCGTCATCGCCCATCGTATAAAAACTTTTTTGCGGGTCTACCAACGAGACGCGATGACCGCGTGCGACGAGCGCATCGTGCAAACCCATGGGTTGGTTTTGACTCAGATAGCGCGCTTCAGCGAACAAGCCGACGTGGAGTGGGGACGGCATAGCGATGTGTCCTTTGATTGGATGAAAACGGCGGATAACGCTTGCCGCTTGGGGTTCGGGGATTGCGGTGGAAAGGCCGTGACGGGGGAGTCCGTTATTGCGGCAGGCGGATTATAGGCGGGGCGGGAAAGTTTTCAACACCAGGGACAGCAGTTCAAAGAGGCAACAGTTCAAAAAAGACAAGGCTTTGGGGAATGACTCGGAAACAACCGCGACTTTTCACCGCAGAGGCGCTGAGGTCTCGCAGAGTTATCGCAGAGAAGCAAAAGAGAGTTTTCTTTTTTCCTCTGCATAAACTCTGCGAGAGTCTCTGCGTCTCTGCGGTGAAAGGCGATTTGGCAGTTTTTTTAGGTCATTCCTTAGCCAAGTGTTGCTGCCAGCCCTTGAGGATCGCGCGCAACTCTTCGACTTCTGCGGCTTTCACATCCACCAGCGGCGGACGCACGGGGCCGCCGCTTTGACCCGCCAAATCCATGAGCGTTTTCATCGTAGAAACTTCGTAACCCTTACGCCGAGTACGCATCGCGTAAAGCGGCACGACGTGTTGTGTGAGCAGCGCGTTCAGTTCGGCTTGTTTTTCATTCGACGCGAGTTCGTGCAGTTGCAATGACAGGCGCGGTTCAACCGTAGCGATGCTCGACGTATAGGTGCGCAGGCCCAATGAATAATAGCCCGCGACGAGATCGTCGCCCGCGCCGCCGATCCAATAAAGCCGTTCGCCGACGCGGTTCATAATCATCTGAAAGCGACGGAGGTCGCCTTGCCCGTCCTTCCACGCGACGAGCGACGGAATGCTCGCCGCCATTTTTTCAACTTGCGCCGGAGAGAAATTCGCCCAGTCGCGGCTATAAACCAGCATGCCCAACTTGGTCGCCGCCCCGATGCTTTGGTAATAGGCGCGCAAGCCGTCTTCGTCGGCGTTGGGGTAATAAGGCGGAAAGCCGAGGATGCCGTCGGCGCCAGCGGCTTCAGCGGTTTGCGCCAGTTGCACGGCGAGCGGTTGGTTGAATCCGGCTCCGGCAATCACGGGCGCGCGGCCTGCGACGACTTCGACAGTGAGTTTGACGACTTGGGCGTATTCGTCCGGCGTGAGCGAATAGAGTTCGCCCGTGCCGCCTGCGGCGACGACGGCGCTCAAGCGGTGTTGCATCAACGCTTCGAGGTTGGCGCGCAGCCCCGGCAGGTTGAGCGAGAGGTCTGAGTTGAAAGGCGTGATGGGAAAAGCGATGACGCCGCCTTCTGACAGGCGCGCGCGTAAGGCTTCAGGGGTGGTCATGTGTTTGATTCCTTTGCGATGATGAATGAAAAGCGGCGGCATACTAAAAGCACCGTCAGCGCAGCGTCAATGCGATCAGTTCGGCGACTTGTCTGGCGCGTTGAGCGGAGCCTATACTAAACCCGTATTCGTAGTAACAAATTCGCATCCAACAAATCCAGAAGGCAATTCCAGAAGGCAATTCCAGAAGACAATTCCAGAAGACAATTTCCAGAAGGCTTTTCCAAGACGAAAACATTTGTAACGCGGCGACTGAGAGGCACGTCATCTGTGTCGCGGAGTTCGCCCGCAATCCTGACCCAAATTCCTTTTTTACGGAGGTAGCTGATGAGCAAATCCGATGAACGGCTTGCTGAAACATCCAATGACACATCCGGGGTCAAAATTGACCCAGCCGTTTCGCGCCGTAATTTTTTGAAAGGCTCTGGCCTCGCGCTGTCTTTGCCGCTGATCGCGGCTGACACTGTTGAAGCCGAGACCGCTGAACCTGCTGTCCCAATCTTTGGGCCGGAAAAAGTAGCAATCACTTTAACCATCAACGGCAAGCCGAGGGCGGCTACGGTTGAGCCGCGTGTGACGTTGCTCGATTGTTTGCGCAACGACCTTGATACGACCGGAGCAAAACGTGTCTGTGATCGCGGGACGTGCGGCGCGTGTACGGTGCAAATTAACGGCAAGGCGGTTTACGCCTGCTCCGTTCTCGCCATCGAAGCGCAAGGCCACAAGATCACTACGGTTGAAAGTCTGGCGACGGGCGACACGTTGCATCCGGTGCAAAAAGCGTTTTGGGATAACGACGCGCAACAGTGCGGCTTCTGTACGCCGGGCTTCGTGATGGCGTGCAAGTCGTTGCTCGATAAACATCCGACGCCGACCGACGAACAAATCAAACTCGGTGTAGGCGGCAATCTCTGCCGTTGTGGAACCTACGTCGGCATCAAGGCGGCGATTGCGCAGGCTTCAACAGACTTGAAGAAAATGAAAGGAGGGCGAGCGTAATGGCTGAATATAAATGGCCCGAAGCGGAAAAACGCCAGTACATCGGCAAACGCATTTCGCGCATTGACGGCCCCGATAAGGTGAGCGGTCGCGCGAAATATAGTTACGACATTAATCGTCCGGGCATGTTGTTCGGCAAGATTCTGCGTTCGCCTTATGCCCATGCCAAGATCGTGAGCATTGACACTTCAGCGGCAGAAAAGATGCCGGGCGTCAAAGCCGTCAAGATCATCAACGGCAAAGATTTTGAATTGCAATGGGTCGGCCACGAAATCGTCGCCCTCGCCGCTGAAACCGAACAGCAAGCCGAAGACGCCCTGCGCGCGATCAAGGTGCAATACGAAAAGTTGTCGCATCTGGTCAACGACCTCGAACGCGCCAAAGCACCGGCGGCGAACTTGCGCAAACCGGCTGAAGGCATAGACGGCGAACCCGACAAAGCCTTTGCCGAAGCCGATCTGGTGATTCACGAAGGCTTTTATGGCAACGACGTTATCACTCACTGTTGCCTTGAACCGCATGGCCTCGTGACTGAATGGTCTGACGACAAGAACGTGATGATTCATCCGTCGTCGCAAGCGATTTCAGGCATCGGCGGCGAGTTGGCGCGCGCGCTTGAAATGCCTGCCAGCAACGTACACGCTCACATGGATCACATCGGCGGCGGATTCGGCAGCAAGTTTCCGGTAGACATCTGGGGCATCGAGATGACCAAGCTCTCGAAACTGGCGGGCGGCAAACCGATCAAATACTTTTTAGACCGCGATGCTGAATTGGCCGTCGCGGGTACGCGCCCGTCGGCGTATGCCCGCGTCAAAGTCGCCGCGAAAAAAGACGGTACGCTGGTCGCGTGGGAATCAGACGCCTGGGGCAGCGGTGGGGTCGGCAACATCGGTTCGCCGCCTTACCCTTATGTCTGGAAGCTGCCGCACCAGAAAAAAACTTTTCAGGTCGTCGCAACTAACAATGGCCCGCAACGCGCGTGGCGAGCGCCCAATCATCCGCAAGCCGCCGTCATCACGATGGGCGCGATGGAAGACCTAGCCGCCAAGTTGCAAATGGATCCGCTCGATTTCTTTTTGAAAAACCTCGAGATGACTGGCGTACGCGCCAATGTTTATAAAGAAGAATTGATGAAGGCCGCTGAGATGATTGGCTGGAAGGCCAATTGGCGGCAACGCGGCACGGGCGCACCGGGTAGCAGCAAAACCGTCAAGCGCGGTTTGGGGCTTTCGCTGCACACCTGGGGCGGCGCTCCGCATCCGAGCGATTGCGACATCTTGGTCAACGGTGACGGTACGGTCGAGATTCGTATGGGGACGCAAGACCTGGGCGTCGGCACACGTACAACGTTGCAAATCGTCGTCGCCGAATCACTGGCGTTGCCGCTCAATGCGGTCAAAGTGACCATCGGCGATAACAAGCTGCCGCCGTCGGGCGCGTCGGGCGGTTCGACCACGATTGGCGGCATCAGTTCGTCGGCGCGGCGCGGTTCGATTGATGCGCTGAATCTGTTGTTCGAGAAAGTGGCTCCCACGATGGGAACGACCGCCGATAAGCTCGAAGCCGTCAGCGGCAAGATTCAAGTCATCGGCGACGCGACGAAATCCATCACCTGGAAACAGGCTTGCACGAAACTCGGCGTTACGCCGATCACGGCGCGCGGCAAAAATCCGGGTAAAGAAACGTTGGCGACCGCTGGCGTAGGCGGCGTGCAGATGGCTGATGTTTCAGTAGACATCGAAACGGGCATCGTCAAGATGAACAAGTTCGTCGCTGTGCAGGATTGCGGCCTCATCATTGATTTGAAAACCGCCGAGTCGCAGGTTTTCGGCGCGATGATTATGGGCGTGACCTATTCGCTCTATGAAGAAAAAATCATGGATGACGCGACCGGCAAGATGCTCAACGGCAACATGGAATTTTATAAACTCGCAGGCTTGCGCGACATCGGTGAACTCCAGGTTCACATGATGACGGGCAAGGGTTACGACGAACGCGGCGTCATTGGCTTGGGCGAACCGCCCACCAATTCACCGGGCGCAGCAATCTCGAATGCCGTGGCGAATGCCATCGGCGTCCGCGTGCCGACGATTCCGCTCACGCCCGCGCGCGTGCTCGAAGCGTTGGCGAAAGGAGGCAAGTCGTAATGCATAACTTTGAATATGCCAGTCCGACCACGAAAGAAGCCGCCGTCAAATTGCTGGGTTCCGCCTGGGGCGAAACCGAAGCGTTGGCAGGCGGAACTGATCTGCTCGCGCTGCTGAAAGATTACGTCGTGACACCCAAGCGCGTCGTCAATCTCAAAGGCATCAAGGAACTCAGCGGCGTGACCTATTCGAGCGGCAAAGGCTTGCGCCTCGGCGCGCTCGTGACGTTTGAAGAGATGCTCGACAACGCTGCGTTGAAGGCGAATTACGCCGCGCTGTGGCATGCCGTCGCCGGTGTGACAAGTCCGCAAATTCGCAACATGGGTACGGTAGGCGGCGATCTTTGTCAGCGTCCGCGTTGCTGGTATTACCGCGCGGGCTACGGCCTGTTGCCCCACGGCGAAGACGGCAAGCCGCTCGTCGCCGACGGAGACAACCGTTACCACGCGATCATCGGCAACAGCGGCGCGGCGAAATTCGTCAATCCATCATCGCTCGCGCCTGCGTTGGTGGCGCTCAAGGCTCGGATCAAAGTCTTTGGTCCGAACGGCGCACGCGAGATCGAAGCGGACAAATTCTTTGTCACGCCCGCCTCGAACGATCAACGCGAATACGCACTGGCTGCGAACGAAATCGTGACTGACATCACGGTTCCGGCTGCGGCTGGCGTGAGAAGCGCGACGTATGAAGTCCGTCAAAAAGAAGCTTTGGATTGGCCGCTCGCGGCGGCGGCTGTCGCTCTCACGATGGATGGCAAGACGGTCAAGTCAGCCCGCATCGCGTTGGGTCACGTAGCGCCGACGCCGGTCTTGGCCGAAGCCGCTGCTGCCTCGCTCGTCGGTAAAACGATCAGCGAAGACGCTGCGGCTGCGGCAGGGAAGTTGGCCGTGGCGAACGCTTCGCCGTTGTCGCGCAACGCATATAAAGTTCAACTCGCCAGCGTCGCCGTCAAACGCGCGATTCTGCAAGCGGCGGGATAGCTCGCAAAAACGTAGGGCAGGTTTCAAACCTGCCCTACGTTCTTGCCGAAGGAGATCAAGATGGCAGAACTCGATAACCTGAATCCGAATCGTCCCAATCTTTGTTCGTCGCTGCGCTGGAAAGGTTTGTTTTATCCTACGCAAACCAGCGCCAAAGACGTAGACGTACAGCCGTCGAACAGCGGCTATTTTTGGTGTCTGCATTCGCAAACCTGTTTAGGCCCCGATGGTGGATTGGCCGAACCAGTCGAATGCGACAAGTCTGAACGCAAATGCCACAAAGGCGAATTGCCTTTGGCTTAAAAGCTGTAGGGCAACCTGTTAGGTTGCCCATGACTTGTTCATTCGCTATTTACATTTTCAGCGAGCGTGGCATTCAGCGAGGCTCGCATCCGTAAAACAT
>JAYSVR010000085.1:0-7837 GCA_043718445.1 Acidobacteriota bacterium
CGCCACAAAAAGGCACAAGAGCCACAAAAACTTTCTTTCCTTTTGTGGTTTCTGTGCTTCTTCGTGGCGAAATCCCTCTCAAGCCAAAGCGGATATTCAATTTCCAAACATTCACTTAGCGCGCCTTCACCGTTGGTGCTGAAGCCGCTGCCGTCTTTCTGCCAATAAAAATCAGATAAGGGCTAAACCATGCCGTGCTGCCGCCGGAACGCGGAAACAGCCCGTGCAAAATAACGTTCAGCATCATCTGCACGTTTTTGACCGCGTTGATCAGTGCGCCCTGCCAGCCACCGATCACTTGCGGCAGGCACAATTGCAACTTGATGACGCCTACGTAATCGCAAACGTGTTGCTGCACCGGCAAGCCCGCGAATAAATGCTGAAAAACGTCTTTCTGCATAATGCTCAGGTTGTGCATCGGCAAAGTCTCGCGGTTGAAAAGCCGCGCCACCCAATAGTTAAAACCTGAGAGCCGCGGGATTTGCACGATCAGCCAGCCGTCTTCTTTCAGCAATTCCAAATGGCGTTCGATCACCGCCGCTACGTCGTCGAAATGTTCGGCGAAACCGAACGAGACGACGACATCAAAAGCTCCGGCGTACTGTTCTGTCACCGACGGAGCAAACACATCGGCTTGAATCACCTGAGCCGGATCTATGCCATGTTGCCCAAAGAGCCGCCGGTTAATCATCGCACCGGTTTCAGTGTATTCAATCCCATAAGGCGCATAGCCGAACTTTTCATGAAACTGCAACAGGTGTTCGCCCGGGGCGCTGCCGATTTCGACGACCTTGAGCTGTGCGTCGTGCGGCAACCGTTCTGCCATCATCACGTCCCACAACAAATAGTTGCTGTGGTCTTTCAAAGACGAACCAAATAACTTTTTGATCCAGCGCCCACTGGCTGAACGGCGGCCAGTGGCAGCACGCGCGACGGCCTCAGCCTCTGCCGGTTGGGTTTCGTAATTACGCTCCCAAAAATGTTTTTCAGTCAGTCTTTCCATCTTTCCTGCTACCGGCTGCCGTCGTTTTGCCCTCGTCTTTGCCGGATGATTGGCAACCGCAGAAACTTTCAGGAAACAACTATCGCCACTGCTCCCCTCTACTTAACGTTGCTCAACCGCTACGCGGCGCGCGTCTACGGTTACGGTCACATAAGCCGGGGGAGCGTTGCGGCGCTGGGCGTCAACCAGTTCCTGCGTTTCGTGGGCGCGCAAGTGCTGCTGCGCCAGTATTCGCATCGTGGTGGCAAACGCGAAGACCTGATAAACCAATTCGAGATCGTGGCGGCTGACGAAAAAACCCGCCGCGCAATAACCTATCAGCGCGACCTGCAAGCCGTGCGTGTAATGAATCAGCGGCGAATCAGGATCGCGCGCACTCAAGATCTGGCGCGCGCGCCAGAGCCGAAAGTAACTCAACCCAATCAACCCGATCAGCAACAACAAAGCTGGAATGCCGACCTCAGCGCCCAGATGCAAAAACGAATTGTGCGCAACGCGCGGCGTTTCTTTGACGCTGTAACGCGGATAAACTTCCATCAGGTTGCGATGGCCGATGCCACTGAGCGGAAAGTCCTGCATGATTTGCCAACACACGCTCCACGCATCCAAGCGCTGCTGGGCTGAACGGTCTTCGCGCCCGTCCGCTTGAATCGTGCGCAACCGTTCGGTGATGACATCGGGCGAAAACATCAGCACCAGCACCATCACCACGGGTACGAAAATCATCCCCGTCACTTTATATTTCGTACGCATCGCCAGAAAGAACATCACGACGCACAGGCCGACGAAGCCGCCGCGCGAGCGCGTGAAAAACACCGTCATAAATGCACCGAACGCGCTGAGATACCAACCCCATTTCAGCCACCATTGTTTGGCTCCGCGCCCCGCGTAATAAAGCATCGGCAACACCATCACCAGCAACAGCGCGTAATCGTTATTGTCTTCGAACATGCCGCCCGGCCCGTAAGAACGATTGTCGGCGCCGCCCACTACGCCACGCGCCAGCGAACGCAACGCCAGCAACGCCATAATTCCGCACGTACCAAGATAAAGTTGCCTGACCCGTTTTTCGCTGTCGGTCATCGCCGTCATCAGCAACGCGACCAAAATCACTTTGGTGAATTCGACCATCTTCGGTTGCGACTCAACCGGATTGATCGAAGCCAATGTCGAGATCAACATTTGCAACCACAACAAAATCAGCAGCAGGTTCGGTAACAAACGCGGAAAGCGTTTCGGCATTTCAAACAGCACATAACCCGCCAGCGTGGCGACCGCGACGAACATCGAAAAGCGCGCGTCAGGAATGAACGCCCACTGTTGCGGTCGCAAATAGGCTACGCCCAGATAAGACAGCAGTCCCCAAAATGGCGCGAAAAACGCCACCGGAACCAAAAATATCATCAGGGCATATAAGAGAAACGCTTTCATAAACTAAAAGTGAAAAGTGAAAAGTGAAAAGTGAAAAGTGAAAAGTGACTAAGTAGTCCCAAACTTTTCACTGTTCACTTTTCGTTTTTCACTTCTCCACTAATCCCGCATAAAGCTGCTCATAACGTTCGAGCATTGCGGGCAAACTGAAATCATGTTCGGCGCGACGGCGTCCGACCTGGCCGAAACGGCGCGCGAGTTCGGGGTCTACGACGAGACGCGACAGGCGTTCAGCCATCGCAGCGGGGTCTTTGATATTGACCAGAAACCCGTTTTCGCCTTCGTGAATGAGTTCGGGCAGCGTAGCGATATTCGTCGCCACCACCGGCAACGAAGCGCCCATCGCTTCGAGTACCGCGCCCGGCAAGCCTTCTGACAGCGAAGGCAACACGAATACGTCCATCGCGCGCAAACAACGCGCGACATCGTTGCGCAAGCCGGTGATAACCAGCGCTTCGTCAATTTTCAATTCGCGCGCCAACGTTTCGAGCCGCGCACGTTCGGTTCCGTCGCCGACCAACATGAGCTTTAAGCCATCACGGACAGTTCGTTCATTCAATAACTGCGCGAAAGCTCTGACCAGTGTCGGCAGGTCTTTGGTTTCCTGAAAGCGTGCGACTGTGCCAATCACGCAATCGTGCGGCGCGATACCGAATTCAGCGCGTAAGGCTTGCGCGTCGGCAGGCGTCACAGCGTCGAGCTTTTGAATATCAATGCCGTTCGCTACGACCTTAACGCGGCGCGCGTCGAAGCCCGTCTCGCGGCAAAAGTATTGCCGCATCTCTTCTGACACCGTGAAAACCTGATCGGCCAGATGATAAATGCAGCGGCGAATCACTTTGCGTTTGGTCGGTTCAAAGTGAATGTAAGGTAGATTGCGTCCGTGTTCGCTATGCACGAGTTTCGCGCGCTGCCCCCGCGCTTTCGCCAACGCCGTCGCCAGCGCGCCGTCCACGCCCGCCCAACTGCGCGTATGCACGAGGTCGGGTTGGAATTCACGAATCACCCGCACGAGTTTGAACGGCATTGCTAAATCGCGCGCTTCGCCCTTCGCCATATCAAACAACTTCACATGCGACTCAACGCGCTCGGCTGCCGTGCCCGACCGAGTTACCGTGCAAATCGCCTGCTCGAACTGTTGTGGGTCAAGCAAGTTGGCGACATCAATCAGCACACGCTCCATCCCGCCGACGCCGAGCGAATCAAGAATGTGCAAGATTTTGAGCTTGCGGGTCGCCATAACTTTTCACCTTTTCACTGCCAATCAATGCTGGTCAAGCGCCGCCGCGCGTAACGCCATTTCGCAACTCAGCACGCGGCCCCATTGCTGCTCGTAAGAAAAATTCGTTTGCCGTGAAGCTTGTAAGAACGCGCTCAACGCGGCAGGTGAAAGCACTTCGGCCAATCGCATACGCTCAGGCGTGAGCAGGTCTTGCACCGCTGGGTCGCGCCACAGTTGCAACCGCGCCGTACTGCTAGTGACAGAAGGCGTTTGCCCCACCAGCATACGCTGGGCTTTATGCCACGCTTTGCCCGCGTAACTCGTCAGCAACGGCGCGAACCGATGAAAATTTGTCAGTCCGAAAGGTTCCGCCGGATAACCGTGTTCGAGCGGAACCGCTGCCAAGCGCGGTTGCAGTCGCTGCAACATTGCGCGCACCAACAAGCTGCGTTGGCGAATGCGCGGCGTCGCTTGCAACATCACTTCGAGCGCCGGGCGCAACATAAAGGGCGACAAACACGGCAACAGTTGATCGGTCGCGCTAGCGATGCGTCCCTGCCAGCGATGCATGCGCAAACGCAAATAGGTGTTATCCATTTGCAACGTATTCGGCTGCCCCGCGAGTTCGGCGTTCGCCCGTTCAATCACGGCAGCGAAATGGTCTACTAAACGCGCGGTCGCGGCGGCGTCGAAAAGCTGCGGACTGTTCGGGTCAACCACGTAACGCCCCGCGGCAATCTTGCGTGCGTTGAGCGGTGCGCGTGCGCCCGTGTGCGGGAAAAGCAATTCCCACCAATAGCCGCGCGCCACTTCGCCAAACGAACCGTTCGCCGTCAGGCCATAAGTTTGCGCTGTGCGGCTATGCACCGGCAGCGTCCCCAAACCGTATTCAACGCAATCGTATTCGCCATCAGTCACGCTCAGGGCATCGCGCACCGCCGCAAAGGTCGGCGTCTGTGCGCTTAAATCTACGCGGGTGTGTCGCTTGCCGGTCAGGCGCGCAAGCTGTTCGGCGACGACGACATCAGGGCTGGTGGCCGGGCCGGTGACGGTGGTTTCAAAGTCTACGCCCGCCGTCAAAAACGAAGCCGCCAGCGCGCGCGAATCGTAACCGCCCGTCAAATCGCACAGCAGCCGCGACGTGACCGACCCCACCGCGCGCGCGCCGTTGACCACTGCGTCGCCGAAAGCCTCAACCGCTGCTTCGCCGTCATAACGATTCGGCGTCAACTCATTCAAAGACCAATAAGATTGCCGGGCGATTTGCTGGCCTTCGCTGAATTGATAAATGCTCGCCGGTTCGAGCTTGCGCACCTCGGCATAAAAGCTGCGGTCTTCATATACGACCCCGGTGCGAATGAACTCTTCGATGCTCAGGGCATCGGGCTTAATGGGAGCCAACGCCGCCAATACAAGCGAGGAGCTTGCCAACGCCAAGCCGTGCGGCAAGGCGCGCAAAAAGGCGTGGCGGCTGCCAATCAAATCGGTGATGACATAAACCGTTTGCGAACGCGCTTCGCCGATGACAATGACAAAGAACCCACTCAGGCTTTGCGCCAAACGTTGCGCGCCGTGTTGCGCGAAACTCGCCAGCAAGCGCGCCTCTGCTCCGACCGCCCAGCCTTCCTGATGAAACCAGGTGCCGACAGTGCAGCACCAATTGCCCGCAGCGTCTTGCACGAGCGGCGTGCCCGAACCGTTGCGCCGCGCGTAACTCGCCGCCTGGGCATAGGCCGTACTGATTTCTCTGGTCGGTGCGACGCCCTTGAGTCGTTGCGTGGCGACACGTGCGCGCTCGCCTGCCGCCGCCGCCGCCGCCGCCGGAGCATCCGTCCGTTGAATAATCGCCCAAAAATTGCCCACGTAACTTCGCCGTAACTTTGCCGTTAAAATTAAACGCGCGGCTTGGTTTTGCCCCGCACCGGAGCCTCGCCGTTCAACATCATGATTTCGTCGTTCAATCGCTCAATCAAAAAACGCGCGGTGAAAGCAGGCGCCACTACCAACCCGGCCCGAATCACCGACCATTTCAACATGCGGCGATAAGCGTTCGCCTTGCCTAAATAATGCGCCGCGCCTGCGTAATCCTTGACCAGCAGTTTTTCCCGGTAAAGATGCCAGTCGAGTGTCGCTTGCGAATCGTCGAACTCGCGCTCGGCGGCCGCGCGTTCGGCGGGCGTCAGGTCGCTGACTGCCAGCACCTTCTTCAGCGCCTTCATTTTGTTTTCGTAATGCTTGATGCCGGAATTAGACAGCGAATTGCTGCGATAGCGATAACGCACGAGCGGCTCAGTGGTGTAATCGAACCGGCAACCGCGTTTGAGCAAGCGCATCCACAGATCGTAATCCTCTGCCGAACGCAGCGCTTCGTCATAGCCGCCGACCGCCAGCACCAACGCGCGGCGCACCACGACCAGTCCGAAAACATTGCTTTGCCGCAACAATAACCGTTCGAGCGTCACGGGCGGATTGGGCGGCAAGATGGATTGAAAATCTACGCCGCCATATTTCGGCGAACCCCAAAACAAGGCGTTAGGAAAGATCAAATCAATCGTCGCATCGGCTTCTAACCGTCCGACCATGACTTCGAGATAATTCGGCATCCAGGTGTCATCGCCGTCAAGCAAGGCAATGAATTCGCCGCGCGCCGCCTGAATCGCCGTATTGCGTGCGCCCGCCAGTCCGCGATTTTCCTGCCAGAGATACACCAGTTTTCCCGCGAAACGTTCGCGGGAATTTTCAGCAACTTGGGCTGTCTCATCCTGCGAGCCGTCGTTCACCACGATGACTTCGTAATCCTGCCGCGTTTGCGCCAACACGGATTCCAGCGTCTCGCCCAGATAAGGCGCTACGTTGTAAGCCGGAATGACGACACTGACTTTAGGAAACTCTGCCATACCAAAAAAACGGTACTATCGGAATTGGTGTGGGTAAGCGAGAGCGATAGCTCACGAAAACCGAAGTGCAGCAGAAATTTTCCATTTGCGATTTTAGATTTTTGATTTTCCATTGCCAGCAATGCGCGGCGCAAAGCCCGGTCAGGCAGGGAGAACTTCGGGGCAATGGCAAATCAAAAATCTAAAATCGCAAATGGAAAATTTCTGCTGCTGATGAACTGTACCCACAGAAAATCCGGTAGTGCCAAAAAAACTTAGCCCGCTACTGTCGAGCCAAATGAACTGCGTGTCTTTGCGTTTAACGAGGGGCGATTAACGACGGCTTGGTTTCACCGTCGCCGAACGCAAAGTAAAAGGGGGCCAATAACAATCCGGTCAAGATGCCGTGGCAATGCGCACGGCTGCGGCGTTGCAAGTCGCTGCTGTCTTCCGGCTTGCCGCGCCAACGCCGTAACCAGCCTTCGAGCGACCACCACAAAATGCGCAGCGCCGTTCGGTCACCGCGCAAAATGTGTTTCATCGTGAACCCGCTCAAGCCCTTGCCGTAACCGTATTCCAACCGCAACACCTGTTCGAGCGTCGTGCGTCCGTGATCGTGATGCACGACGACGTTCGGCGCATAAAGCAAATGAAAGCCTGCTAACAAACCGCGATAAACCACATCGGCTTCCTCGCCGCTTGCGTGAAAACAACCCGCGCCCAACCGCACATCGAAACATCCGACTTGCTCAAACAACGCGCGCCGAAACGCCGTATTCGCGCCATAGACTTCGTTGAAATCATGCGGCGAATGAAACGTGCGACGGCGCTCTTCGGTTTTGAACGTCACCGGTTGCAACGTCGGGCGCGCCAGCAAAATGCGTCCACCCAGCATGCAAAGCTGCGAGTCGGCGGCGAACTCACGATGCATCTCATCGCACCATTCCGGCGCGACCAGCACATCGTCATCGGTGAACGCGATGACTTCGCCCGTGCTGTGGCGAATGCCAGCGTTGCGCGCCACCGAAAGCCCGGCGCGCGGTTCGTAAACATAACGCAGCTTCAACAAGTGTTCGGGGAAGCCCTCGACGACAGCGCGCGTGTCGTCGGTGCTGCCGTTGTCAATGATAACGATTTCGCGTTCGTAAGCGCCCGTCCATTCCATCGCCAGCAAAGATTGCAGGGTGCGCGCGAGTGAAGCGGCGCGGTTCCTCGTACAAATCAGAATGCTGACTTTCATAGCAACGAGACGTTATGACGCAAAGGGGAAATGCGAAACGAGGGCTAACCTCTGGTGCGGGATCA
>JAYSVR010000086.1:0-7834 GCA_043718445.1 Acidobacteriota bacterium
GGCGGTGAGCGACAACAAGTTCATACGTTGGGGCCACGACTTTTTGACTTACGTGAATCCCGACATGCACAAGACGACGTTCATCAAACCGTTTATGCGCGACAACACGCCGGAGTATTGCGCGTCGTGCCACAAGGTGCATCTAGACACGGGCGTCAATAACTATCGCTGGTTTCGCGGCTTCAACGATTACGATAACTGGCAGGCGAGTGGCGTATCGGGTCAAGGAGCGCGCGCGTTTTACTATCCTGACAAGCCGAAGAAATGCGCCGAATGCCACATGCCAGCCGTGCCTTCGACTGACCCGGCGGCGAAAGACGGCAAGGTCAAATCGCATCGCTTCCCCGGCGCGAACACCGCGCTGCCTTTCGTCAACGGCGACGAAGCCCAACTCAAAACCGTCACCGAGTTTCTCAAAGACAAACAAGTCTCGGTGGATATTTTCGGCCTCAGCAAAGGCGAAGCTACTGAAGTTAAACAAATCAAAGGACGTGGCGGCGAAGACGCGCCGAGCATGGCTTCGACGATGGCGATTGGCGAAGAGTCAGCGAGTTTCGGGATGGGGCAAGCCTTTATTTCAAAGCCCGCCGATGTCATCGCGCCGCTCAACAAAGTCGTCAACGCCACTGTGCAACGCGGTTCGTCGCAACGTCTCGAGGTCGTCGTGCGTACGCGCAAGGTCGGACATTTCTTCCCCGGCGGCACGGTGGACGGCTTCGATGTGTGGGTCGAGTTGCAAGCTGTGGACAACAAGGGCAAAACCATTTTCTGGAGCGGACAAGTTGAAGACGAAGGCAAAGGCCCAGTCGAAAAGGGCGCGCACTTTTATCGTTCGCTGATGCTCGATGCCAACGGCAACCCGATCAACAAACGCAACGCCTGGGCTTCGCGTACGGTGGCTTACGTGCGATTGGTTCCGCCGGGCGCGGCTGACACGGTGCATTATCGTTTGGACGTTCCGGCGGATTGCGGCGATCAGATTACGATCAAAGCGAAGGTGAACTATCGCAAATTCGCGTGGTGGAATACGCAATGGTCTTATGGCGGCGTGCGCGACCCGAACGATAAGAATCCGGCGGTCAATACGAATTACGACAACGGCAAGTGGGTTTTCAACGGCGACTTGTCGGGCGTGTCGGGCAAGCTGAAAGAGATTCCCAATCTGCCGATTGTCACGATGGCCGAAGACACTGTGACGCTCAAAGTGATTGATAAAAACGCGCCGTTGCCCGAAATGAAATCGGTATTGGCGAAAGAAGTGCGCGAGCGTTGGAACGATTACGGCATCGGCTTGTTGTTGCAAGGCGACCTCAAAGCCGCCGAAGCTGCGTTTATCAAGGTGACCGAGATGGAGCCGGGTTACGTTGATGGATTCGTCAATATCGCGCGCGCCCGCATCACCGAAGGCGAAATGGAAGCCGCCGCCGAAGTCTTGCGCAAGGCGCTCGCGCTGAACCCGCAACTGGCGAAGGCGAATTATTTTTACGGCGTGACGTTGAAGGCGGCGGGCAAATACGACGAGGCGTTGCAGCATTTGAATAGCGCCGCGTCGCAATATCCGCGCGACCGCGTAGTGCAAAACACCATAGGCCGCATCCTGTTTTTGCAGCGGCGCTATCAAGAAGCCGTGGCTACGCTGAATAAAGTGTTGGCGATTGACCCCGAAGACTTGCAGGCGCATTACAACCTGATGCTGTGCCAGCAGGGCCTGGGCAACGCCGCCGAAGCCAAACGCGAAGAAGTGTTGTATCGTCGCTTCAAAGCGGATGAGTCATCACAAGCCATCACGGGCGACTATCGGCGACTGAATCCGCACGACAACAACGAACGGCAACAGATTCACGAACATCGTTCAGTGACGACTGAGCCGGTTAAACCGAAAGTGATGCCCAAGTCACCGCCGCGAAAAAGTGAAATGGTGGCAAGGCGTTAATGAGAGTTATGAGAGCTATGAGAACTGTGCTGGCGCGCGCTCAAAGAATTCCCATAACTCTCATCCCTCTCATAACTCCCATAGTTTTTATTCTCAGCCTAACCAGCCTTGCCCAAACGCCCGCCCGCTATCACCACGAAACCTGGCAAACCGAACAGGGCTTGCCGCAAAACTCCGTACAATGCATCCGCCAAACGCGCGACGGCTATCTCTGGCTCGGCACGCGCGAAGGTCTTGCCCGCTTTGACGGAGTTCGCTTTACGATTTTTGATCGCCGCACGACGCCCGCCTTGTTGCACAACCAGATTCGCCACTTGCTCGAAGACCGCGCCGGAAATTTATGGATCAGCACACCCGCCGCGTTGGTGCGTTATCGCGCAGGCCAGTTCACCGCATTCACAACGAAAGAGGGACTGTCGAGCGACAACGTGTGGTCAACCTACGAAGACCGCGCGGGCAACTTGTGGGTGGCTACGCTTGGCGGACTCAGCCGCTATCGTGACGGCAGTTTTTCGTCGCACGCTATCGGTAATGTCGAGAGCTTGCTCGAAGACCGCGACGGTGCGCTGTGGATCGCGACGACCGATGGATTGGTGCGCAGGCAGAACGAAGCGTTTACGACGTTCACCAAGCAAGACGGGCTTGCGGGCAATACGATCAAGAGGTTGTTTCAAGACCAGCAAGGCCGCTTGTGGATTGCGACGACAGAAGGCTTGTCGCGTTGGCGTGAAGGCCGCTTCATCAACACAACTTTGCCGCCGCGCGAAGTCACGGCTTTCGCGCAAGACCGCGCAGGCAAGTTGTGGGTAGGCACGACTGATGGTTTGTATGAAGAGCGCGCCGGAAGATTCATTCGATACGCCGCGCCTGGCATCCAGATCAGTGGGCACATCACTGCGCTTTATTCCGACCGCGCGGGCAACGTGTGGTTCGGCACATCGAACAGCCTCAGCGGCGTAGGGCAGGTTCGTAACCTGCCCTACAGTTCTGCGACCTCAAGCACTGTAGGGCAGGTTACGAACCTGCCCTACGCCGCTGGCAATCCCGTACTTGCCATTTATGAAGACCGCGAAGGCAATCTGTGGAGCGGTTCTGACGGCGGCGGTTTGCACGTCTTGCGGCAGGTGAAGTTCAACACGTTCACGACGCAAAACGGCTTGGGTGGCAACTTGATTCGTTCGGTCTTTGAAGACCGCAACAACAACCTTTGGGTCGGTACGCAGGAAGGCGGCGTCAGCAAGTTCAGCGATGCGCGTTGGACGAATTACGCAAATCTGCCAAGCAAAGACGTGATGTCGGTTTGCGAAGACGGCGCGGGCAGTCTGTGGTTCGGCACGACGAATGGGCTGGTGCGACAGCGTGGCAATTCAAAGACCACTTACACGATGCGCGACGGCTTGCCGGATGATCACATTCGTTCGCTTTACGCTGACCGCGCGGGGCGGTTGTGGATTGGTACGCGGCGCGGTTTGGCGCGTTGGCAAGACGGCAAATTCAGGTCGTGGTCAACGCTCGACGGCTTGCCCAGCGATTTGATCGGCGCGCTGTGCGAAAGCCGCGATGGTGCGTTGTGGATTGGTACGCGCAACGGTTTGAGCCGCTTTCACAACGAACGCTTCACCAATTACGAAACGCGCGACACCGTTCTCTCCTTGCACGAAGACAACGCGGGCAATTTGTGGATCGGTACGTTGGGCAGCGGCTTGCGGCGCTTTCGTGATGGCAGGTTCGCGGCGTATACGATGAAAGACGGACTGCCTGACGATGTGATTTATCACATTCTCGAAGACGACCAGCAACACTTATGGTTGAGCAGCAACAAAGGCATCATCCGCGTCAGTCGCCTCGAACTCGAAGCGCGCAGACCTGACGCAACACAGCCATTGTCATTGGCGATTTATACCACCGCCGACGGACTCGAAACGCGCGAGTGCAGCGGCGGCGGACATCCCGCCGGATGCAAGACGCGCGACGGCAAGCTGTGGTTCGCCACGCTTAAAGGCGTAGCCGTCGTTGACCCCGCGCGCATGCCGTTCAACGCGCAACCGCCGCCCGTCGCCATCGAACAACTGCTCGTAGACGATCAGTCCATCGCTCTGAATGACAACGAGCAAACAATAGACATCGTCGCCGGAGCGCATCGTTTTGAATTCGCTTTTACCAGTTTGAGTTTCGTCGCGCCGCACAAGGCCGCGTTCCGCTATCGGCTG
The DNA here is from genome assembly GCA_043718445.1 of Acidobacteriota bacterium. GTDB lineage: Bacteria > Acidobacteriota > Blastocatellia > RBC074 > RBC074 > JACPYM01. The sequence continues at coordinate 4,144 of JAYSVR010000086.1, forward strand.
GAAGGTTACGACGGCGACTGGCTCACGGCGGGCGGGCGGCGCGTTATCTCCTATACGAATCTGCCGTCGGGGCGTTATCGCTTTCGCGTGCAGGCCAGCAACAACGACGGCGTATGGAACGAAACCGGCGCGGCACTCGCGTTTTATCTGCGTCCGCGTTTTTATGAGACGTGGTGGTTTGCGGCGTTCGTCTTAGCCAGCCTCGCGCTTTTAGCCGCAGCGATCTATCGCCTGCGTGTGCGTCGCATCGAGCGCGATTTTGCCGTCGTACTCGCCGAACGCGCACGGCTCGCGCGTGAGATTCACGACACGTTGGCGCAGGGTTTCACGGCGCTTTCGTTGCAACTCGAACTGGTCACGCGGTTGATTGATCGTGCGCCTGCGACGGCGAAAACGCATCTCGAACAAGCGCGTGCGCTCGTCCGCGACAGCCTCGCCGAAGCGCGCCGCACCGTCTGGGAACTGCGTTCGTCGTCTTTGGCGGCGAGCGATTTGCCGACTGCCTTGCAACAGGCCGCGCACCAACTCACTGCGGGCAGCGACGTGAACGCGCAAGTCGAAGTCAGCGGAACCTATCGCGCCCTCGCTCGTCCGCTCGAAGACCACCTGTTGCGCATCGGCCAGGAAGCCATCACCAACGCCGTCAAACACGCGCGCGCGACGAACATCCGCTTGCTGCTCACGTTTGAACCGCAACGATTGCGCTTCAGTGTGCGCGACAACGGCATCGGCTTCGACGCGACGGCGTTGCCGACGAACGGACATCAACACGGCGGATTCGGACTGGTCGGCATCCGCGAACGGGCTGCGCAAATTGGCGGAGTGCTGGCGGTGAATAGCCGTTTGCACGAGGGGACAGAGATTGTGATTGAGGTTCCGCTCAATGAATGAAGAGTTGGTAGGCGACGCTTGCCGATTAAAGAGTGCGTCAAGATAATGAGTTATATGAACGACCTTCAAATTTTGACTGGCAACAGCCTCACGGTTTTGCCCACGTTGACGGCTGAGTCCATCCAATGTTGTGTGACGTCACCGCCGTATTGGGGCTTACGTGATTACAATCATCCGGCGCAAATCGGCGCCGAGCCGTCACCTGACCTTTACGTCGAAAACCTCGTAGCGACTTTTCGAGAGGTTCGCCGTGTACTGCGAAAGGATGGAACTGTTTGGTTGAATGTAGGTGATGGCTATGCGAGAAATGGCGGAACCGGAAATTGCGGACCTAATGCCATCGTCGGTAACACCAAAAAACTGATTCAAAAACGTAATTGCAAAGTACCTGATTGCTGGGGACTGAAAGACAGAGATTTGATGGGACTGCCGTGGCGCGTAGCCTTCGCTTTGCAGGCTGATGGATGGGTGTTGAGATCAAAAATAACCTGGATCAAGAAAACGGCGATGCCTGAAAGTGTCAAAAATCGCCCTACCAGCGCCACCGAAGAACTCTTCCTTTTCTCAAAGTCGCCGACTTACTTTTATGACCCGAATGGCGTTCGAGAAGTAAGCGGTGCAAACCTGCGCAACTACTGGATACTCGGTCCTGACCCTAGTGGTAACGGACACCCGGCGGCTTTCCCTCGTGAATTAGCCCGTCGTTGTATTTTGCTCGGCTCGCGGGCTGGCGACACAGTTCTTGATCCTTTTGGCGGCTCTGGCACAACAGGCTTGGCTGCGGGTGAGCTAGGTCGTAAAGCTGTTTTAATTGAGTTGAATCCCGCCTACGCCAAAATGGGCAAAGAACGAATACGCTATGGCACGCAAACCCGGATCGAAGCAGTTAATTCTTGAGTTCTTCCTCGACAACATCGGCAAAGTCATCGAGTCGAAAGACATTCAAAAAGCTAGCGGCGGAGCTGTGGAATGGGCGCGTAGAGTGCGTGAGCTTCGCAATGAACAGGGCTATCAGATTCTCTCTCACAAAGACCGCGCAAACCTGAAACCCAATCAATACCTTTTGGAAACCACCAAGCGAATGCCTGCTTTTACTCGCAGCATTTCAAAGGAAACTCGCGCTTGGGTGTTGGAAAGAAATGGCTACACCTGCCAAATGTGCGGAGTCGCTGCTGGTGATCCCGACCCGTTCAACAGCAATCGAACCATACGTCTGACAATGGGCCACATCATTGATAAATCGAAAGGCGGCGATGACTCGCCGCAAAACCTGCGCGCGGTTTGTACGAACTGCAACGAGGGGCTGCAAAACACCGCCTTGCCCAAACCAGATCAGATTCATTTGCTGGCTCAAATCAGGCGCGCAACACGTCAAGATCAAGAAGCTGTGTTGAATTGGCTGCTGCAAAAGTTCAATCTGGAAGCCATTCATAAGCGCGCTCAGACGCCGTAAATTTTATGCCAACCGATTCAACCGAAAACATTCGCATCCTCGTCGTAGACGATCATGAAATCGTCCGTCAGGGTTTGGTGTCGTTGCTCAACACCGAGCCGGGCTTGAGCGTTGTTGCCGTCGCGGGCAACGGGCAACAAGCCGTCGAGGCCTTTGCCGCGCATCAGCCCGACATCACGCTGATGGATTTGCGCCTGCCCGTGATGGGCGGCGTAGCGGCGACGCAAGAGATTCGCCGTCAGTTTCCGGCGGCGCGCATCATCGTGCTGACGACCTATGACGGCGACGAAGATATTTACCGTGCGTTGCAAGCCGGCGCGCAAAGCTATTTGCTCAAGGGCGTATCGTTCGATGAATTGCTCGCGACGATTCGTTCGGTCAAGGCGGGCGCGCGCCGCATCCCTACGGCAGTGGCTGAAAAGCTGGCCGAACGCATGCCGGGACAGGAACTCACCAAACGCGAAGCCCAGGTGCTGGCACTCATCGTCAAGGGCAACAGCAATCTCGACATTGGCGCGGCGCTGGGGATTTCAGAGGCTACGGTAAAATCGCACGTGAATTCGTTGCTCGCCAAGTTGGGCGTGACTGACCGTACGCAAGCAGCAACGACGGCGTTGCAACGCGGCTTGGTACATTTAGATTGATGCCGCCTCCAACCAAAGTTTGACTTCCGCCTCCATCTTCCGAACCAAGACAAGCGCCGCCACTCGTCCTAGACTTCAGCCCTGCTAATCGAGAATTACCTCCATACGAATCAAATAGCTTTGCTGGGTTTTTATTAACGGAAGGCGGACGAAACTAAAGTCCGCCTCACACCCACTACGATATGAAAGTCTTTTTATTCCTTGTTTGTTTGTGCGCAGTGAGCTTCGCCCAAGTGACCGAAGCTACCTTGAAAATTTCCGCGACTGATGCGCAGGGCAATGCGGTTGCGGGCGCTGCGGTTGAAATCCAAAACGAAGCCACCGGCTTGCGCCGCAATGTCACGACAGACAATAACGGACAAGCCACAGCCGCAGGCTTGGCGTCCGGCGTTTATAAGTTGGTAGCCAAAGCCGCCGGCTTCAAAACCTTTCAACAAAAAAATCTCAAGCTCAACGTAGGCCAAACCGCCGCGCTCGACTTGCAGATGAGTGTCGGCGATTTGCAGGAAGTCGTGAACATCGAAAGTGGTGCGGCGCAGTTGCAAATCGCCACCGAAGCGCGCGTGTCTGACGCGCTCAATCAACAGAAAGTTTCTGAACTGCCTATCCCGCAACGCGACGTATTCGCACTGACCAAACTCAGCGCGGGCGCGACGTTCATCCCCGGCGCGGCGAACTCGACCAAGCTGTCAAGCTCGCCGGT
>JAYSVR010000087.1:0-7827 GCA_043718445.1 Acidobacteriota bacterium
TAGTCCGCGACTGATTGAACGATATAACTCGCGGACTAAAGTCCACACAACGTCTCACAGGCTGAAGCCTGCGCCACTTCAGAGGAACTTATGACTTTACGCATTATTGCTTTTGGCGCACATCCAGACGATTGCGAACTCGCGGCAGGCGGAGTCGCGGCCAAGTGGGCAGCGGCTGGGCACGCTGTGAAATTCGTCGCCACCACCAACGGCGACGTAGGCCATTTCGCCACCGCAGGCGGCCCGCTCGCCTTGCGGCGCATGTCTGAAGTGCAGCGTTGTGCTGAACTCTTAGGCATCACGACGCAAGTGCTGGACATTCACGACGGCGAGTTGATGCCTACGCTTGAGAATCGCCGAACGTTTGCGCGGCTGATTCGTGACTGGCAGGCCGACATCGTACTCACGCATCGCAACAACGATTATCATCCCGATCATCGTTACACCGGCATACTCATCGAAGACGCCGCCGTGCTGGTGTGCGCGCCGTTTTTCACGCCCGACACGCCGCCTTGTCCAAAGAATCCGGTGTTTCTTTATTATCACGACGACTTTCAAAAGCCTTGCCCTTTTGAGCCGAGCATCATCGTCGGCACTGACGAAGTGATTGATAAAAAGCGTGGCTGCATCGAACTGATGCCTTCGCAATTTGCCGACAAAGATTCGTGGCTGGGGCGTTACCTGCCCGGCGTACCTGACGATGCCGAAGGCCGCAAGAACTACATCCGCGAATGGCTGATTGATCGTGACACCGTGGTGGCGAATAAATATCGCGCGCAACTCGTCGCGCGTTACGGCGAAACCGAAGGCAACGCGATCAAATACGCCGAAGCGTTTGAGGTTTGCCAATACGGCGCACAACCAACGGCAGAAGAATTGAACGCGCTGTTTCCGCGCTAACCCTGTATGGCAACCTGTTAGGTTGCCGAGCCTTGTGGTTGCGTCACTTGCGGCAAACGGCTCGCACTTGGTGACAACGCAACCTGACAGGTTGCGATACGACTTATGAAACCAATCACTCTCGCATTCGCCAACGCTGACGCAGCGGCAGAAGTATCAAGCTATCTCACTCACCCGTTAGTCGAACGCATCCTCTGGTTGCGTACTGAAAACTCACCGACTGCTCCGACGAGCGCGACCGAGCTAACCATAGACACGCTGTTTTCGAGCGACGCGCTCAATCAGTTGTTGGCGGCGTGCGCTTCGCCCTATCTGATGATCGTGCTGCCCGGCGGACGCGTCGCGCTCGGAGCCAACGCCTTTGAACGATTCGTGCAAGTTGCCGCAGCCACGCAAGCCGGATGGCTTTACAGCGACTTCCGCGACCTGAGCGAAGTAGGCGTCAGCGATCATCCGGTCAATGATTATCAACTCGGCAGCGTGCGCGATACGTTTGAATTCGGGCAGGTTGTATTGATTGATCGCGCCGCAGCCAAAGTGAGTTGGCAGGAATACGGCAAGACTGAAGGGCTGCACTGGGGCGCGTTGTATGACTTGCGGCTCAAGCTCTCAATTGATTTTGAAGTGCGGCGCATTCCCGAAACCCTTTATACGCGCGCGCCGCTTGATACGCGCACGACAGGCGAGCGGCTGTTTGATTACGTTGATCCGCGCCAGCGCGCTTATCAAATCGAGATGGAAGCCATCGCCACCGAACACCTCAAACGCATTGACGTTTTTCTTGAACCTAATTTCGCTGACGTAGCTGCGCCAACCTGCGAATTCCCTGTTACGGCGAGCGTCATCATTCCGGTGCGCAATCGCGTCAAGACGATTGCCGATGCGATTAAGAGCGTGTTGACGCAAAAGACTGATTTCACGCACAACATCATTGTCGTAGATAACCATTCAACTGACGGCACGACCGAACTGGTGCACGAACTCGCGCAGCCAGGAACAAGTTACCAACTTGTTCCACAACGCACTGACTTAGGCATCGGCGGCTGTTGGAACGAAGCCATCTATTCAGCGCATTGCGGACGTTACGCCGTGCAACTCGATTCTGACGACATCTATTCAGGTGAGACGACGTTGCAACGCATCGTTGACGAATTGCGGAAGGGTTACGCGATGGTCGTGGGTTCCTACACCATCGTGGATTTCGACTTGAACGAATTGCCACCTGGTCTGATTGACCACCGCGAATGGACGCGCGACAACGGACGCAACAACGCGCTGCGCATCAACGGACTCGGCGCACCGCGCGCCTTTGACGTGAGCGTGCTGCGCAACATCGGCTTTCCCAATACAAGTTATGGCGAAGATTACGCCGTCGCCCTGCGCCTCAGCCGCGATTACGACATCGGACGAATTTACGATTCGCTTTATTACGCGCGCCGCTGGTCGGGCAATTCTGACAGTGCGTTGCCGCTGGCGACGGCGAATCGTTACGACGCATACAAAGACTGGTTGCGTACCATCGAGATGCAAGCACGCCAATCCGCAAACTCGAAACGTGCTTTGGAGGCAGGCCAATGAGTTGGGAAAAACGTTTTCTCAAAGCCGGTGACTTGTTGCCTTACGGCTTGCCGCGCGGCCCTGAAAGTCAGCACCTGCCGTTGCGCGTGCAAGCCTTGCTCGCGCAGCAACGCGCGACGTGGCCGCAATTGCAAAAGGCGTTGACAGATTTAGACGGCGTGCAAACCAAGACGCATCAACTGGGCGCAGCGCGTTGGCTGACGCAATCGAATCCCGCGCGACTGGTCAGCACGGCTGCCAAAGTTGATCAATCCGCAATCGCTGCGCGGCCTTGTTTTTTATGCGCAGACAACTTGCCCGCCGAAGAAAAGGCGCTGGCGTTCGGCGACGATTACGCGATTCTTTGCAATCCGTTTCCCGTACTGCCGCAGCATTTGGTCATCACGCATCGTGCGCACACGCCGCAAGCCATTGAGCATCATTTCGGCGAACTGCTCGACGTAACCAAAGAATTAGGCGATGAGTTTTTCACGCTTTATAACGGCCCGCGTTGCGGAGCTTCAGCGCCCGATCACTTGCACTTTCAGGCGTGCCGTTACGACGACCTGCCGTTCTTCGCGCACCTCGCTAAGTGGGAAGTCGAACCGATTGAAGAAGCCGATGATTACGTAGCTTATACGCTGCCTGATTATCCGTTCCGCGTGTTGATCGCTGAGAGCGATGACCATGCCGCGTTGATGAACTGGTTCGCGCGAGCGACGGCTGCGCTGGCTGAAGTGACGCACGTTGATGACGAACCGCTGCTCAACCTGATCGCCGCGATTGACGAAGATTGCTGGATCGTCGCGCTCTTTGCGCGCAGCCGTCATCGTCCGGCGGCTTACTTTGCTGAAGGCGATGCACAGTTGCTGGTGAGTCCCGCCGCGATTGATTTAGGCGGCGTCACCGTCATCCCGCACAGCGAACATTTCGCGCGGCTTGAAGCGAAACAATTGAAATCAATCATCAGCGAAGTGACGTTGAGCGATGCGCAATTCAGGCAATGGATAAAAACTGCGGCGCGGTAGGTAGGGCAGGCTACGAACCTGCCCTACACGCCGCGCCGCTCACCCCTTGAGCGATGAACACCAAACAACCAACCTTAGCCGTCGGGCTAATGCTCACCGAACGCGATGTCGCCGTGACGCTGGCAGGAGCGTTTGCGCTAAATGAATCACGACCTTTACTGGCGGCTTCATATCTCGTTCGCGCTACGCCAAACGGCTTGGCCTTATTCGACCACTATCAATCACAAATCACCGAGGGCAGTGCTTTCACCTTTCAACCCAATAACGGCGCACGCTTCACCATTCACAACATCACCATCGGCGTAGACTTTCACTGGCAGCGGCAGGAAGACCAGCAATTCAACGGCGCACTGCGCATCGTAAATGACCAGAGCAGGCGTGACCCAACTGGCAAGCTGCTCGTCATCAATGACATTGCCGTCGAAGATTACCTGACCAGCGTCATCGCTTCTGAGATGAGCGCGACGGCGCACCCTGAATTATTGAAAGCACACGCGATCATTTCGCGCAGTTGGTTGCTGGCGCAATTGCCCGCGTGGCGTGCTGAACGCATCGCGGCGCGTCCGCCGGGTTGGCAAGGCCCAGCGTCAAGTAAAGAATTGACGAACTGGTATGACCGCGACAATCACGCGGGCTTCGACATTTGCGCAGACGATCATTGCCAACGTTATCAAGGCATCGCCAAAGCTACGGCGGCGAATGTTTACGAAGCGATGAAAGAAACGGCGGGAATGGTGCTGATGCACGGCGACGAGTTGTGCGACGCGCGTTTCTCAAAGTCGTGCGGCGGATTCACTGAGTTGTTCGCTTCGGCGTGGCAAGACGCTGACGTACCTTATTTGCAGGCATTTTATGACGGCGAGACTTTCCCGAACGAATACTCTTTGCCGCTGAATGACGAAGTGAATGCGGAGCGTTGGATACGCGGCAACCCGGCGGCGTTTTGTTCGACCGATGACCGCACGATTCTGCAACGTATTCTGCCGAGTTTCGATCAAGAGACCGAAGATTTTTATCGTTGGCGCGTGACGATTCAGCAAGACGAATTGCAGGCGCTGTTGCAACAAAAACTTAACCTCGAACTCGGTGCGATTCGCGCGCTCGAACCCATTGAGCGCGGCGCTTCAGGGCGGCTGACAAAATTGCGCATCGTAGGCGAACGCGCTACGGTAAGCATCGGCAAGGAGCTTGAGATTCGCCGCGCATTGTCGGCTTCGCATTTATACAGTTCGGCGTTTGTGGTTGAGGCGAACGATTTGAAAAACGGCATTCCGCCATCGTTCACGTTAATCGGCGCGGGCTGGGGACACGGCGTAGGGCTTTGCCAAATCGGCGCGGCGCTGATGGCCGAACGCGGTTATTCTTACGAACAGATTTTGCGACATTATTATCGCGGCGCAACGCTCACACAGCTTTATCGCGCGTAATCAATAACAATGCTCGAAACAAACCCTTACAGTTTAGAACTCAATCAACGCCGCCGAATGCTGGCCGATGCGGGCTTTGCGCGCAGTGATCAACGCATCTGGATTCACGCCGATGGTCGCGCTATCGGCGAAGCGGTCGCGGGTGCGTTGAGTGACGCAGCGTTCTGCCGCTTCCTGCAAATTGAATTATCCGTTATCGAAGCAACCCAATGATGATCTAGTTTTTGCGAGGCACGATATGCGCCAACCCGCCGCCAAATGGCTTTTGCTGTTATTGATTCCGCTCATCGCGGTTTCGCAAGACGTGCCTTTCCCGCGCGAAGGCGGACGGCGGCGCTTCCCCCAACAGGATGAACCGATGAACGGGCGCGAAGAATTCCGCCGCCGCAATCCGTTGCAACCGCCGGTGAAATTCGGTGAGTTCACTTTTACGCGCTTGCGTTATGGCGGCGGCGGTTACGGCAGACGTGGCGGCGGCTGGTCAACCGATTGGCCCAAAGCTGACGAACAGTTTTTGATCGGGATGCGCAATTGGGTGCAAGGCACTTTGCAACTGAGCGACGAACCAACCACCGTCGCACCGACCGATGAAAACATCTTCAAATACCCATTCATTTACATCGTCGAACCCGGTCGCATGGAATTGACCGAAGAACACGCGGCGCAATTGCGCGAATACCTGACGCGCGGCGGCTTTCTGATGCTCGACGATTTTTGGGGTTCGTGGGAATGGGCCAACGTGCAAGAACAATTGCGCAAGGTCTTTCCTGAATATCCGATCAAAGAACTGTCGCTCGATCATCCGATCTTTCATTGTTACTTCGACATCAAAGAAGTCGTACAAGTTCCCGTCGTCAATTACATCTATTCAGGCGTCACGCATGAACAGGACGGTTACACGGCGCATTACGAAGCCATCACCAACGACGAAGGCCGCGTGATGGTTTTCATCGCGCGCAACGCCGACAACGGCGACGCCTGGGAATGGATTGATGAACCGCGCTATCCGCTGAAATTTGGCTTGGCGGCTTATCGTTTGGGAACGAATTTGATTGTTTATTCGATGACTCACTGACAGAACGATAAAGAAGGAGAACCGCGTGTTAAAGACTCTGTTATTGAATCCACCATCGTTTGAAAATTTTGATGGCGGGGCGAGTTCACGCTGGCCTGCGACGCGCGAGATCGAAAGTTATTGGTATCCGGTGTGGCTCAGTTATCCCGCCGGGCTGATTCGGCAAGCAGGCGGCGAAGCCCGTTTGCTCGACGCGCCGCCCCATCACATCGGCCCCGAAGAAGTCGCCGTAATCGCCAAAGACTATGAGTTTCTCGTGCTGTTCACTTCGCACGTAGGCTTCAAGATTGACGTGCGCATTGCCGAGCGCATCAAAGAGTTAAACCCAAAAATCAAAATCGCTTTCGTCGGCCCGCCCGTCACTACGCATCCCGAACCAGCCTTGCGTGCTTCGTCAGTAATTGATTTCGTCACGCACAAAGAATTCGATCACACCGTCGTGCGTTACGCGGCGGGACAGCCGCTCGATAAAATCCCCGGCGTACATTTTCTGCGCCCCGAAGGGCCGGATGGGAAAAAAGCCAAGCTGGTTTCGACCGTGCCTGAACCGCTCAACAACGAACTCGACAACCTGCCGTGGGCGACGAAGGTTTATCAAACCGACCTCGACATCACGAAATACAACGTACCGTTTCTGTTGCATCCTTACATCGCGTTTTATTCGACGCGCGGCTGTCCGGCGCTGTGTACGTTTTGCTTGTGGCCGCAAACCTTCGACGATCACCGCTGGCGGCAGCGCTCGGTCGCCGACGTACGCAAGGAAGTTGAATGGGCGCTCGACGCTTTCAAACCGCAAGGCTTGCAGGAAATCTTTTTCGACGACGACACCTTCACGTTTAATCCCAAACGAATGATCGAAATGTCAGCCGCGTTCAAGCCGCTGAAGTTTCAATGGTCTTCGACCTCGCGCGCGCATTTAGATTACGAAACGCTGCGCACGATGCGCGACGCGGGCTGTCGCCTGCTCATCGTCGGCTTTGAATCGGGCAATGAAGGCATTCTCAAAAACATCAAGAAAGGCATCACCGCCAAGCGTTCGCTCGAATTCGTCAAGGACTGCAAACGCGCGGGGATAAAAGTCCACGCCGACTTCATCATCGGCTTGCCCGGCGAGACGCGCGATACGATCAAAGAGACCATCGCTTACGCCAAAGAGATGGACGCCGAAACCTTGCAAGTCTCGGTCGCGCACGCTTATCCGGGCACTGAGATGTACGAATGGTTCAAAGCCAACGGCGTGATTCTCAACAGCGACCACATGTCCGACGAACTCGGCCAACAACTGCCGATGGCGAACTTCCCGCATCTCTCAAGCAGCGAAATGCTCGAAGCCGTCCATCGCTTTTATGACGAGTATTACTTCCGCCCCAAGCCCATCTATCGCATCGTCAAAAACGCGATGTTCAAAAGCAGCGACCGCAAGCGGCTTTACAAAGAGGCGAAGGAGTTTTTGGCGACGCGAGCGCGGCGGCGTAAATTAGTAGAGGCAGGGCAGGTTTAATAAATAGTACGAGGTAAGATTCTAATGTATCCTCGTCGCATAGGTTTATTTACATTGTCGTTTCGCTGGCAAAGCGAAGCTATAAGGTACAAGGTAACAGACAATGGCAAAGAAGAAATTAAGTGAAGATTCACGTCAGGCGATTTTACGCGGCGTCAATCAACTCGCCGATGCAGTGGCGATTACGCTCGGCCCCAAAGGCCGTAACGTAGTCATTGACAAGAAATTCGGCTCGCCCACGATCACCAAAGACGGTGTGACCGTGGCGAAAGAAATCGAACTCAAAGACTCGCTCGAAAACATGGGCGCGCAAATGGTCCGCGAAGTCGCCAGCAAAAC
>JAYSVR010000088.1:0-7810 GCA_043718445.1 Acidobacteriota bacterium
CGTCGGGTTCGCGCGAACCCGACGCCGCTCTTGCCGTTTATCAGATGAAAAAGATTTACGACTTTTCCCTACGAAGCTGCGCGATTTTTTTCTGCTTATGGTTTTGGTGTGCGACGAATCTGGCACAAACCAACAACCCCGCCTCACCTGCTCCCGCTATCCGCAAACCGCTAACGATTGCTTCCCTGCCGAAACTCGCGCCGGTGAAAATTAAAGACGCTGACGGCAAAGAAATCGAATTGCGCGGCCAACTGGCCTTTGCCGTTACGCAAGCCAACGAGGACGATACGATGACGGGCTGGATGCTTTACCTGCTACCTGATGAACAACGCGAACGGCTGGCCAAGCATTCGGGACAACCGCTCAAAAGCATTCCGCCCTATCTGATGAAAACGGAGGTGACGGCTACGTGGGTGAAGGGTGCGAGCTGTCCGTTTTTGCGGATGGAAAGCGGTGCGGTGGAATTTGAAATACTTGGCGGCAAAATCCACTTCACCAGCGTAGCGCTTGAATTCAAGGAAACGCCGGATTATCTGCCGCAGTTGTTTTGCCACTGGACCCGGCAACTCAATACGCGCAAGCAACGCCGCTCGATCATCGCGGCAATCAATCGCGCCCTGAAAGGTGAAGAACCTGAATGACAGGTGATGAGCCGGAATGAATCCAATCCGCTCACGCTTACGGATTACTTTTACGTGAGAACTGCCCCGTACCAAAAACTTTCAGCGCACTGGGCCTGTTGGCTGCTCGCATTGGCGTGTTCGTCGTTGAGCGTTTACGCGCAAAAGCCGCGCATCATCACTTACGACTTTCGTTCAGCCGCCGCGTTAGTCGCCAGTCTCGAAAACCACAACGGACAATATCTGCTCAACCTTACCAACAATACCGACCGCGAATTGCGTGGCGTCGCGCACCTGAGTTTAGGCACTGACAAGACACAAGCCGAAGTCGGACAGCTATCCATCATCGTTCCCGCCAATGAAACCAAACTCTATTTGCTGAAAGGGCTGGTGGCGCAGGGCGAGTTTTATACGCTGCGGCTTTACAACCCTGAGAAGGCCTTGCTGTTTTATAAAATCGCTGCGGTACGCCGCGTGAGTGACGCGATCTTGACGCAAGCCGAAACCGTCGCGCTCTCAGGCGAAGGCAACACCACCAACCATGCTTCAGCCACGGCTGCACCGGTCGCAATCCCTGCGGTATCGCAAACGCTCCCGAATGAAATTCAGATCAAAGTGCGCGTGGTTGCCGGAGCCGAACCCGATGACATGTTTCAGATTGCTTTTGAATTGAGCGGGCAACGTTCGCTGTTCGATGCGACGCTGCAATTCGCGCTCGGCACGACCAAAGCGATCAAGCCCGTCAGCATCAATCGTCAAGCCGTCGTCGAATTCAACGTGCCGTCCGAGGTCGGAGACGGCAAGATCACTTATGTGCTGACGCGCAAAGACGGCAGCATTGCGGCGCAAGGCGAAACGACGCTCGACAAGTTATTTGCTGACGACGTAATCACCGTCAGCGACATTCGCACGGATAAGACTGGTTACGCGCCCGGCGAAACTGCGCGACTCACGGTGGTAATGGAAGGCGGATCGAAAGAAGGCTATCGGTTAGAAATCACTGCGCACGACGCGCAAGACAGTCAGTTTTTTTCTACGGTGCTGTATGGCAAGGGCGGCGAGAAAGCCGGTGAACAACCGCTGCAACTGAGCTTGCCCAACGACCTCAAAGAGCGTGCCGTAGTGAAATTCAAACTTTATGACGCAGCGAATAATGCACTGTTCGATTCGGGCGAACGCGAAATCACGATTATCGAAAAGCCCTGAGCTTGAAATTTTTCCCCCGCGATCTGTCATCTCAGATTGCAGCAAGCCACGCATCGGTCTTAGAATGCGCGGTAGCCGTCGTTCGTGTTTAACAGTTTTTTCGTAATCACACTGGGTTGGACTTCACGGTTCTCCCCGGCGCCTTCCCAAGGTTCCCTTTGGGTTAAGAGGAGAGGGCAAAATGAGGCACATCAAGTTTTCTTTACTCGCAGTAATCACTGGCCTAGCCGGTTTGGCTATCGCCGTCATTCTGACCACAACCAATGGCTCCACCGCCATCGCGCAATCTGCGCAGGAGCCTAAACCGCAATCACCTGGCTCTAAACCACCCGACAAGATCACTGCTCCCGTCTTGCCGACCGACGAGAACTCGCAGCAACAACGCCAGAAAAACGATCCGATAATCCGCGAAAACACCGACTTGGTTTCGCTGCCGGTCACGGTCGTTGACCCATACAACCGGCTTGTCACGGGACTGGAACGCAAGCACTTTGAAATTTTTGAAGACAAGGTTAAACAAGACATAGACGGTTTCAAAGACGCCGACATGCCAGTGAGCGTCGGCATCATCTTCGACGTATCGGGCAGTATGAAAGGCAAACTCGACCGCGCGCGCGAAGCGATGAAAGCCTTCGTCGAAACCAGCCACGCCGAGGACGATTACTTCCTGATCGGATTCAACCAACGCGCCAATCTGCTGGCGGAATTCACCGACGGCGAATCCCTGCTCAACAAACTGACGCTGGTCAATCCTTCAGGACAAACCGCCCTTTATGACGCCTCTTATCTCGGCATCGAAAAGGTCAAACAAGGCCGCCATCAAAAACACGCCGTGTTGATGATCTCTGACGGACAGGACAATTCATCGCGTTACACGTACGGCGAATTGCGCAAGCTGCTCAAAGAATCCGGCGTGCAGGTTTATTGCATCGGCATCGTCGAAATGGGCGGCGGCGCAGGCGCTTCGCTCGACTTGCAAGGTCAGGCCATTCTCGAAGAGATCGCGCAAACCACCGGCGGCAAGTCTTTCTTCCCGCGTTCGCCCGCCGAACTCGAAGACGCCACCACGCGCATCGCGCTGGAATTGCGGCATCAATACAGTATCAGTTACGTGCCGACGAATCTGAAACGCGACGGGCAATGGCACAAGATCAAAATCAAAGTCACCCAACCCAAGGGTATGCCGCCGCTGCGCGTGCAACACAAAGAGGGCTATTACGCCGTACCCAAAGGCGGCAACACGCAATAAAAAAGGGAGCCAAACGGCTCCCTTTTTTATTTCTCTATTCATACATGATGACGACTATTCGTCATCTTCAGCTTCGTCGTCCTCATCATCTGCTTCTTTCTTTTTGCCCTTCCCTTTTTTCTTTGAGAAACTTTCGACGGCTTCTTCTTCAGTCTTGTGACTTTCGATTAGGTCGAGCAACTGCGTCATTTTCATCGTGCCGAAAACGCGCTCGGTCATGCCGACGATCTTGAATTTGCCACCCGCTTCTTCGACGCGCTTGAAGGCACGGACGATTTCGCCAATGCCCATCGAATCAATCAACGGCACTTCGGTCAGGTTGAGAATGACTTTGGTCGTACCCGCCGTGAGTACTTTGTCAGTCAAAATCTGCAACTGATGTCCGCCCTGGCCTTTGAAAAGTTTGCCGCGAATGTCTATCGAAGCGACGGTTCCGATGTAATGAATGCCTATGGTCAACATAAAATTGGGGATGCCTGAAACGTTGCGTGAAAGATAAGCAGAATCGAAACAGAAAACGTAAGACGCTTGCCACCTGCTGTTTTATTCTGCCGATTGTTTTGGGATTACGCGGTGCATTCTAGCCGAGAACCTGCCGTTCTGAAACCCAGCCGCGACCAATGCCGTGATCTGCTCCCAAGTTGTGCGATAGTGCCGTGGCTGTAACTTTTCTGTTCATCGCGCCACTCTGCCGAAGCTCGAAATGGGTTACGACTCAGTCGTTTGAACGCGCCGTGAAATGCTGCCGCATAACCTCAATGCCACACAATGACACATTCTCTTGGCAGTGCTAAACTCCGGTTATGAACCCAGCAGCAACTCTCGAAGACGTCATCTTCCTTTTTGACCCGCTTAAATCATTGAGCGAACCGGAGGAACTGCAAAAATTTTATGTTGATCGTGGGGCCGATGTCCGCAGCCATTTCTCATTGATGTTGCGAGCCAACGACATCCGCAACAACAACCCCGTAAAATTGCTTTTCACCGGCCACAAAGGCGCTGGCAAATCAACTGAGATCAATAAGCTCATCTTGGAATTGAAAGAACTGTTCTTCATCGTAAAAGTTCAAACCGGACAGCGCCCCGATGTCACTTACGTTGATATGCTGCTTAAAACGGCCATCTCCCTGTTCCGCGAAGCGACCGACCAGGAGGTAATCAAAAAAGCTCCGGCGCAAATAGCTGCCGGTTTGTGGGAAGACATCGCCTTGTTTATGGAGCGGCGTATTTACGGCGAGTTGCGCTTGCCAGATAGCTCTGCGCTCAAAGAATTTACGGCAAAAATCAATCTTTACGGCGTGGAATTGGAAAATAAGTTTGAGTTGGAACCTGATTCTCGGGCGCGCATACGCCAACTGACAGAAAACCAGATTGCAGAAATCACCAGCAAAATTGATTTGGTGGCAGACCAAATCCGTCACCGCTACGGACGCCCGGTGCTGTTTATTTTTGAAGACACCGACCGGCTGGATCACGCGGTAGCCAAAGAGCTTTTTTATGAACGCGCTGCCACCTTCACGAAATTTCGTGCTTCAGCCATTTTCCTGCTCGACATTGGGTTACGTTATTCTGACAAGTTTACCGGTACACTCCAAAACTTTCAGGTTTTCAAAATGTTGCCGAATATCAAACTGGCCCAACGGGACGGCAGCCCTTATCCGGCTGGAGAAGTGTTCCTGAAAGAACTAATCCTAACTCGGCTTGCTGAATCATTAATTGCGCCCGACGCGCTGCAACTCGTCATCCAAAACAGTGGCGGCTTGTTGCGTACGCTGATTGCCTTAGTCCGCGATGGCGCGCTGGTGGCTGCCGCGCGCAACGCTACACAAATCGAGCGGCAGGATGTCGAACGCGCCAGCAATCGTTTGCGCAGCAATTTCATGCTTGAGGCAAAAGATTATTTGTTCTTAGCGCAGCGCCACGCCGATAAATTGCTTGATGCCGACCCGGAAACTCAGGCACTGCTCGAAAAGCTGGCGCTGCTTGAATACGCCAATGATACAGACTGGTGTGACGTTCACCCTTTGTTGTTGCCCGAAGTAGCACGTCGCACCAGCCCGCTCGAACCTGTCGCACTTCCCCATCAGACTGATGAACTCCAACCTGTCCGTTAATGTACTTGAATCCGCGCTCACGCAGCGGGCCGATTTCAGTGAACTGCTGATCCTGCTAAAGGCGGCTCCGCGCGCGACTTTTGTCTTTGGGCTTTACAACACAGCAGGCACCCGCGAAGAACTCACTGAGGCCGTTCGCCGCTTCATCACACCCGTACCGGTGTTTAGCTGGACCTATACGCCCGACAACCCTTTCCCCATCAGCTATCTGTCAGAGTTAAGCGAAAAGCAGAAAGGCGCACGCGCCATAGTCTTTTTTTTCGACCTCGAACGCGGTGACGAACACGCCTGGAAGTCGCTTGATCACAATCGCGATTTTTTCGCCCAACAACCACACACGCTTTTTTTCTGGGTTACGCAAAAAGGCCGCAAAGATGCGGCGAATAAAGCGCCGCATTTCTGGGCGCAACGCAGCGTCGTGTTTGATTTCACGGTTGAACAGGAACAAACCCTGGGCGAGTTACGCGGCGAGTGGGCGGGACGCGATTTATGGATAGACAACCACGAAGACGCTGTGCGCCAGTTGCGCGTCTTTCAAGGTTTGCTCGATGAATATCGCGCGCAACCCGACCCGCCCGCCCTCCCCTTAGCCGACCTGAATGGCAAGGTGGCACGGTTGCTCGCTTATCTTGACCGTCGTGAAGAAACGCTGCCTTTTTTGCGCGACCAACTCGCGCTCGCACGCTCGCTCAATGACCGCGACCTGCAAGCCGAAGCCCTGACCAATCTGGCGCAAGTCGAACGCATACGCACGGGCAACCCCGCCGCATTGCCCTTGCTTGAAGAAGCTCTCACGCTCGCCAAAAAACCTCACCAGCGCGCCCTCGTTTTGCAAAATCTAGGCAGCGTGATTTACGGGATGGGTCAGGCTGAACGCGCCCTCACATTGCTGGACGACGCTCTGAGCCTCTTCAAACTCGTAGGCGAGAACCTCGGGCAGGCTAACGTCCTGAAAGCCATCGGCGATGTTCAATCTTTCCACGATGAAAATGATGACGCCCTTCGCTCTTATGACCACGCTCTGAGCCTCTTCAATCTCGTAGGCGATAACCTCGGGCAGGCTAACGTTTCTTTAGGATTGGGCAAACTCAGCGGCGAAGCGCATCACTTTGAACAGGCGATTGCGCTGCATACGGCAATTGGCAGTCATTATGACGTAGCCGTGGATAAGTTTTATTTTGGCGTGTCGGTGCTGCAAAACAAGGAGGGCGAACGCGCCGTTAAGCTGTTGCTTGAAGCGCGCGCCACGTTCGAGCAAATCAATTTCAGCCCTGGCGTACAGGCGGTCGAGAGCGTCTTGCAGCAATTATCGGGCGAGGCTGACGCTCAAGATTGACGCCGCTTCGTCAAAGACCAATGATGCGCGCGGCAATTTTCTCTCACCAATCATTTCAAAACTCCCCAAACACCATGGAGGCAAACACGATGAAACGCTTTCTCTATTGCGCGTTGTTCGGCGCGCTTTTATTCACGCCCGCATTCACTCAAGAATCCATTTCGCTCGCCGACCTGAAGCAGCAGGCGTTGCGTGACGTAGAAGCGCGGCAAACTTTCACCCAACAAATGGTGGATCAGATTTTTAGTTACGCCGAGTTGGGCTTTCACGAATACGAAACCACGAAATATCTCACCGGCGTGCTGGCGCAAAACGGCTTCAAGGTCGAGCAAGGCGTAGCAAACATTCCCACGGCATGGACGGCGACTTGGGGTAATGGCAAACCGGTGATTGCGTTTATCACTGACATTGATTGCATTCCGCGCGCTTCGCAAAAGCCCGGCGTGGCATTTCACGATCCGCTGGTCAAAGACGCGCCCGGTCACGGCGAAGGCCACAACTCAGGCATGGCCGTGAACATAACCGCCGCACTCACGCTCAAGCAGTTGATGCAAAAACATAAGCTGTCAGGCACGATCAAACAAGGCGTAGGCCGCTTGATTCGCTCCGCTTCAGATCGCGGCGTGATTGCCTTGCTCGATGCGCGCTTGTTGACCAAAGGATACGGCCCACAATTTATCGAGAGCCTGCCGCCTTGTCGGATTACGCAGGAGATTGATGAGGTAGAAGTTTTCTTCGAGGCTGAGTGACACGTGCATTCGTCATTTAGGTTGCGCACACAAAGTAGCATGTGCCTGCCGCCCGATAAAGCCAATTATGCGCAGATTCGCAGCAAATATCGCTACTTAAAAGCGATCTTGACTTCGTTCGAGTTGTGGCCTTCTGCGCTTATGACAACACTAATCTCGCCTCTTCCGATTAAATTCTTCGGCAACCTCAGATTCACCTGATCTAACCCGACCAATTCGCCTTGTGAACCGGCATAAAGCGCAGGTTCGGCTACCCCCTGAAGGTATATCTGCACATTCGAGAGTTGATTGCGATAACGCAACCCGCCACCGAAAAGCACCAGGAACAAATCATCCTGACCGAATTCCAGCAGTCGCGGGATAAAGCGCGCCGTCGTCGTGTCGTAAGTAGCCACCGCCTCATAGCTTTGTGCGCCATTCGGTTTGCCCCGCAAGACTAACGCCGCCGCTACGCCTTGCCCGGTGGCATTGGCTGAAAATAACGAGGGAGCTATACGCTCGACATAACTAATGCCTTCGGTCTGCACATTGTTGGC
>JAYSVR010000089.1:0-7804 GCA_043718445.1 Acidobacteriota bacterium
GCCGCCGCAAACCGTGGCGACCACTTCTAAAACTTCATCTTGCCAGCGCAACAAAACCAAGTTGGCCGCACGCCCAACGGCGAGTTCGCCATGCGTATCGCCCAACCCCAACAACGCCGCCGGATTCGCGGTCGCCAACTGCAAAGCCTCGCCGAGCGTCGCATCAGAGAACCGCACCGTGTTGGCAATCGCTTCGTGCATTTGCACCGCAGAACCCGCTAGATAAGGCGTACCCGGCAAGCACACGCGGCCTTGCGGCGTCATTTCTACGACGACGTCGCCGAGTTGATAACGTCCGGGCGGACAGCCTGCGGCGGCGATGGCATCCGTCACGAGAATCGAACGCGCAACGCCTTTCGCTCGCAAAAAACATTTCACGACGGCAGGTGGCAGGTGATGGCCGTCTACGATAAAGCTCGCGTGCAGTTCGTCCGCCGCGAGTTGTTCCCAAATGTAATTCGGATGCCGCGTGATTTGCGCATGCGAACCGTTGCCCAAATGCGTAGACATCTTGGCTCCTGCACTCACGGCATCACGGATTTGTTGCGGTGTCGCAGCGGTGTGTCCCAACGCGACGATGATGTTCGCGTTCACGGCTTGTTCGATAAAGCTCAACGCGCCTTCCCATTCAGGCGCGAGCGTGATGAGGCGGATGCCGCCGCGCGCCGCGTCTTGCAACTGCAAGAATTCATCCCAATCAGGCGGTCTCGCATGCGCTCGCGGATGCGCGCCGCGCGGGCCGTCTTCGGTTGAGATGAAAGGCCCTTCGAGATGAAAGCCGAGCGTGGCATAAGCGACTTCAGCGAATTCATCAGCGGCTTTGGCGAGGTTGGCAAAGCACGCCGCGAGATGTTCGTGCGAACCGGTGATGACAGTGGGCAACAGATGCGTGACGCCCGTCGCCCAAAGCTTGCGGATGGCTTGTGCGATTTGTTCGGTCATCGTGGCGGGGTCGTTAAAGTCTACGCCGCCGAAACCGTTCACCTGCAAATCAATGAAACCAGGCGCAAGCCAGTAAGGCGAAGACGCAACAGGTTGAAGCGAGGTAATCGCACCTGCTTCGATTTGCAATTCGACAGGTTGTTGGGAATGCGCCAAAAGGCCAGAGAGTTTCACGGCGAGTTTTTAAGCGCAGCGTCGCGCAAACGCAACCCTCGTTGTGGCGCAGGCTTGAGCCTGTGACCCGTTGGGTGGACTTTAGTCCGCGCAACAAAAAGGGACGGGCGGACTAAAGTCCACCCAACGGGTCACAGGCTCAAGCCTGCGCCACTCCTGCGCCACTTTTGAAACGAAGTGCCTGTGTGACAAAGTAAGAACCCTGATGAAATGGATTCAAGCAATACAACTCTGCGCGTTGCTTTGGTGGCCAGTTTGTGCCGACGTGCCCGACGTGTCGTTCACGCTGAACGAAGCCGCCGCCAACGAAGCCGCCCAACAGCTGATCGGCCTCGAAATCAAACTCGCCAACGGCGCGCAACTCAAACTAAAAAGCATCGCGCTCACGTTGCAGCCGCAACAAGCTAGCTTTCAACTGGGCGTCGAAGCGCGCGCGGCTAACACGATGGGCTTGCCGCTTAACCTGACGCTCAAAGGCTTTCTCAAAGACTCGCAGCGTACTAACAACAAACTCATCCTGCCCGTCACGCTCACTAACGTAGACCTTGCCAACGGATTGCTCACGCCGCTGCTCAAGCTGCTGTTCGGCGAATGGCTCTCGCCTGCGCGTTGGAGCGCCGCGATTCCCGCGCTTGAGTTGCCCGCGAGTTTCGCGCAAACCGTGGACATCCCCGCCACCACCGTTGATGTAGCCGGTGAAGTGCCGATGACCGTCACTACGCAAGCCATGCAATTGCCGCTCAACTTCGCGTTGGTGCGTATCGGCTTTGCCGAAAACCGTTTAGCGATTGCGTTGCAAGCGGCTGAAAACGCGAACGAAGAAATCGGCGAATTCGCGGCTGACATCTTCGCTGATGATGGGGCACCATTCGCCGTTCGCCTCAGCCGTCGCGCGCTGGCTGCTTTGTTGACAGCCGTTGCCAATGCGAACGCGCAAGATTTGAGCTTGCGCCTGAAGCCCGCGCGCATTCGTCAGGAACAGATTGATACGCTGGTTAAAGTCACCAATTACACCGACGTTGAGAGCGGCGAAGGCCAGGCCGATCTCAAACAAATCGTCGTCGAAACCTTGCGCGACGGCTTGCTGGGCGCGCGTTTGCTGGCGCTGGGCAATTTCACGGCGAAAGTCAGAGGACGCGAATACGGCATTCCTTATCGGTTGTCTCCGCGCGGACAGTTCGGTATACAAGATCGCGGCTTGTCGTTGCGGCTGATGAGCGAAGCCGGTCACGTATGGTTGCAAGGCTTGCCCAACGCCTTCGTCCCCGTGAACCTGCGCATGAACTTTCCCCTCGCCGCCGGACGCGAATACGGCTTTGATCGCCAACTGAACCTTGCGGCAGACCGACTCGTAAACCGTTGGGAATTACCCGCACTGTGGGCGCGCGAATTCGCACTGCCGCGCAAGCTGGCAGTGCAAGCCGACAAGTCACTGAACATTGTCGAATCACAACCGCTCACGTTGGCGTTTTCGCAATTGCAAGCGACAACGCGCGATGATGCGGTGGTGCTGACGGCGGCGTTCGCCGTATCCAAACCTGCGGTTCCCGCGTCTAACTAACTTATGAATTTATCTGAAACCTTAAGGCTGGCGCTGGATGCCGTGTGGGCGCATAAGCTGCGGTCGTTTCTGACACTGTTAGGAATGATTATCGGTGTGACAGCGGTGGTGTTGGTGGTCTCGTTGATTCAAGGCTTCAACCGTTATGTTGACGAAAAGATCGCGGGCATCGGCGCGAAATCGTTCAGCATTCGCCGCTTCAATTTCGAAGACTTCAAGAACACCGACTCGATTGCGCTGGCGCAACGGCGCAACAAAGACCTGACCTTTGACGATTACGAGTTCATCCGCGAACGCGCGACGCTGATTGATAAGCTCGGAGCCAAAGCGCAAGGGTCAAACACGACGATTCGTTTCGGCAATCAGTTCGTCGAAAACGTCAGCGTAGACGGCGCGACCGCCAATTGCGTAGACATTGATAATCTCGAAATGGCCGATGGCCGTTATTTCAGCAACGCCGAAGACCTCACCGGTTCGCCCGTCGCCGTGCTGGGTTATGACGTAGCCGATAAGCTCTTCCCCGCTGGCGACGCCGTCGGGCAGGAAGTCACGCTCAACGGCTTGCCCTATCGCATCACGGGCGTGGCCGCCGCCAAAGGGACGGTGTTCGGCATGCCGCAAGACGTATTCGCCACCGTGCCGTTGCGCTCTTACATCAAGCATTACGGCCCGGCGGTGCGTCAGCGCAATTTTTATATGGTCGCGACCGCGAAAGAAGATGACCGTTTTGCCGACGCCGTTGACGAAGCGCGCGGCTTGATGCGCTTGCGGCGCGGCTTAAAATTCGGCGAGAAAGATAATTTCGGGATGAATACGCCAGACGCGGTGATGGGTTTGCGCGACCGTTTGCTCGGCCCGATTTTCATTGCGGCCACTGCCGTACCCGCCATCGCCCTCGTCGTCGGAGCCATCGTCATCATGAACATCATGCTCGTCAGCGTGACCGAGCGAACGCGCGAGATCGGCATTCGCAAATCGCTGGGCGCGCGACAAGGCGACATTCTCAAACAGTTTCTTTTTGAAGCCGTGATGCTTTCCGCGATTGGCGGAATGCTCGGCGTATTCATCGCGTGGGTCATCGGCAGAGTGCTAACCGCTGTGTTTTTCCCCACCTATCTTTCCGTCGCGGCAGTCATTACTGCTGTGACCGTCTCTGGCCTCGTCGGCGTGTTATCAGGCATCTTGCCCGCTCGCAAAGCCGCGATGCTCGACCCGATTGTCGCCTTGCGTGCCGAATGAAGCGGTGAGGTTTTTATGGCTTACAGTCAATTCACGATTGAATCGCTCAAACGCAAATTCGGCCTGATCATTGAAGAAGAAATTGACATCTTCGCCGCTGTGCCAGCCGTGGCTTATGGCGATTTGCTCACGGCAACGTTGAAAGAAAACGTGCCGCTGGCTTTGGCTATCAGCACAGAAAAAGCCCGTTCTGAAATGATTATTACGCCGATTTTGATCGAAGCGCGGCGGCTGTTGAATCACGAGATCAGTTTATTTTCCGGCATCGAATTCAACATTGATAAAGAACTCGACTTGCAGGGATTTTGCGATTACATCATCAGCCTGTCAGCCGAGCAGATCACGTTGAGCGTGCCGGTGGTAACGCTGGTCGAAGCCAAGAACGAAGACATGCGCGGCGGCCTGGCGCAGTGCATCGCTGAAATGGTAGCGGCGCGTTTGTTCAACCAACAACAAGGCAACGCGCTCGAAACCATTTTTGGCGTAGTCACGACCGGCAGCAACTGGAAGTTTCTCAAGCTGCACGGACAGACAGTCTTCATTGATCTCACCGAGTATTACATCAAAGAGCCAGGCAAGATTCTGGGCATCCTTTTGAGTATGATTCAAAGCGCCCGGGCGGCCCAGGCGTTTTGAAGGAGCTACTAACTTCGCATGAAATTTTTCCGCAACGACATTTCTGAAAATTTCTGGATGGCGCTCGACACCTTGCGCGCCAACAAGCTGCGTTCGTTTTTGACGATCATCGGCGTGGTGATCGGCGTGATGACGGTGATGGCGATTGCTTCGATCATCAGCGGCATTGATTACGCGGTGACGCAACAGATCGAATCGTTCGGCACGAACTCGATTTTTATCAATAAGAACAATAGCGGCATTCGGTTCGGACGGCCTTCGCGCGAAGAACGCATGCGCAAGCCGCTCACTTATGACGATGCGATGGCATTGGCGAAGCTGCCTGCCGTGAGCGTAGCCGTTCCGTTGCTGAACATCACCAGCGATTTTTTCGGACGCAAGATCGAAGTCAAAGGCAACGGCAAAGAATCGGCAGCCGTCGTGTTGCAAGGCACGTTGCCTGACTATGAAAAGGCGGGCATCTGGCTTATCAACGCCGGACGTTTTTTCACGCAGGGCGAAAATGACAGCAACGATCAGGTGTGCGTGATCGGTGCTTCGGTGTCCGAACAATACTTTCCGTTCGTTTCGCCGTTAGACAAAACGATTGAAATCGGCGGCAAAGAATTTCGCATCACCGGCGTACTCGAAAAGCGCGAACAACTATTCGGCGGCGGTGACGGCGGCAACGATCAGAACAACATTATTTTCATGCCGTTCAACGCGGCACTGAAACTCAAACCCAACGCCGAAGACGTATTCATCCTCACCGTCGCCCAACCCGGCCAACTCAAAGCCGCGATGGATCAAGCGACTGAAACGCTGCGCATCCGGCGGCAAGTGCCGTTCAATAAAGCCAACAATTTCGGGATGTCTACGGCGGATTCCATCATCGAAACCTTTCGTTCGATCACCGCCGGCGTAGCCATTGCGATGGTGGCAATTTCATCGGTCGGCCTGATGGTCGGCGGCATCGGCGTGATGAATATCATGCTGGTTAGCGTCACCGAACGCACCAAAGAGATCGGCATCCGTCGCGCCATCGGCGGCAGGCAGCGCGACATACTCTGGCAATTTCTGATCGAAGCCATGACGCTCACCGGACTCGGCGGCCTGATCGGATTGTTTTTAGGCTGGCTGGTGACGTTGCTGATAAAGCTGCTCGTGCCTTCTTACGTACCGGTCTGGGCTCCCATTGTCGGCTTTGTTTCAAGCGTAGGCATCGGGTTGATCTTCGGCTTCTGGCCTGCCTGGAAAGCCGCGCGGCTCGATCCGATTGAAGCACTGCGTTACGAATAAGGAACCTAACGGCGCGGCAGAGCGTAATGGGCGACGTTCGTCACTCCATCAGAAAGCGAGCGATACAAAACCAATGCAAGTTTATTGTCCCCGTTGTGCGGCTGCGGCTCCGACTGGTCAGCGTTTTTGCAAAAACTGCGGCCTCAAAATAGACATTATCGTAGACGCCATGGAAGGCCGTCAGATGTCCTTCGACCCTGAGGTGTTGAAGGAAGGGCTGCGCACGCTGGGCGACAACCTGCGCGTAGGCATCGAAAACTGGAAGCAAGAAGCCAAACAAACCCGCCGCCTCAAAAAAGAAGACGCCAGAAAACCTTCGCCTCAAGATTGGATTGGCAACGTCGCCGAACGCGCCGGACAAATCGGCGCTGACGTAGGCATGGCGTTAGGCGGATATTCAAACAAGACTGCGACTGAGACGCGCGCCGACCGCAAACTCAAACAGGCACTGGCAAAAAAATTACCGGCAACGCGCAAATACAGCTTGCAGCAAAGCGTACTGCAAATGTTGAGCGGCGCGACTTCGGCGGGCGTGTGGTACTTCGTGCTTCACAACATGGGAGCGTCAGGTTTGCTCGAAAGTATTGCGCAAGCCATCTCAAGCAAAACTGAAGTGTCCGTCGTCGGTCTGGCCTCCTTGCTGCAAATGCTTTGGTTGTTCGCGCTGATTCCCGTCGCCACCGGACTAGGCCATCTCATCAACGGAATTTTCTTCGCGGCTAAACCCGAAGAGTTGCGGCTGGATAATTACCTCTCAGCGCCGCAACCCATCGCATCATTGCAAGTCGGTCCGATGCCCGCTTATGTCGCTGCTCCGCCCAGCGTTGTCGTACCCACCAATGAACTTGACCACGCCGTCGGCACAGTGAATGCACCTGCCAGCGTGCCTGCCAGCGTAATCGAAGAAGAAACCCGCCGCTTCGCCGAACGCGAAGCGCAGCCTTCATAAACAAACCATCAGCCGTTCCCCCACGCATTACTTGATATTGACCTTGACCGTATTCGTCACGCGGCCCTCGACCGTTAGCGTGAGATTGATTTCGCCCCGTCCTATGAAACTGCGCGGCAAGAGCAGGTTGATTTGATCGAGTCCGGCCAAGCCTTGCGCTCCGGCAAAAGCCACCGGCAAGGCAAGTCCGCCGAGCTCAGCCGTGACGCTTTCGAGGCTGCTGCGTCCGCGCAAGCCCGTACCGAACAACACCAGAAAGACCTGCTCAGTCGCCGCGCCCAAATCAATCGGCGTCGTCACCCATTGCGTTCCGTCATAGCGCGCGATGTTTTCATAACGCTGCGGTTGGTTGGGTACGACCCGCAAGGCATTGGCGGCGGCGACGCCTCGTCCGTTGCCGTTAAACGCGAACAAGCCCGGCGCGAGTTTGCCGACGCGAATCAGTCCGGTTGAGGTCGCATTGCTCGCATTGCGAATCGTCACGGTCGCCAGCCCTTCTGCCGTGTTGCCGGGCACGAGGCAATTCACTTGCGTCACACCCACATAAAACAGCGGCGCGGCGAGTTGCGCTCCGCTGCTGTCGGTGATCGTCACCGTCGTACCGCCCAACGTCGTCGGCAACGGAAGCGTGTTGGCAGCAAGGCCTGCTGCCGGAATGCCCGTCGCCAGCGCCGCGCCGAAAATGCTCATGATGCCGTCAGGCGCTTGCACCGCGCCGCCCGCGTAACTGGCTGCCGAAACAAACGCCGGAGCCGTACCCGAAACCGAAGCCGTCGCGCCCGTCGAACTCAAAGGCTGTTCGACGAGGCCGGTCGCGTAACCCGTTTCGCGCGGCACCAATTCGTCGGTATAGGTGAACGGCGTCGTTACGGTTCCGCTGCCGCCGGTTGGAACGAAATTCAATGCCACCGGACTTTGATTGCCCGCCGCCAACGTTTGCCCGCCGCCCAGATAAAGCAGCACCGCCACTTTGCCTTGCGCGGCTTGCGTGTCGTTCACGATGACTTCAGTGCCGGCGGGCAAAC
>JAYSVR010000090.1:0-26021 GCA_043718445.1 Acidobacteriota bacterium
CATGCTCGCCGCCGATCAGGATTCGCGTTTTCTCAATGAGCCAGCGTTGATACAAACCGAGCGCGTGGCTGAGTCGGAATGCCGCGCCCCATTGATCGGCCAGCGTTTCGGCCATTACCAGGCCATCAGCGTCATCGGCGCAGGCGGCATGAGCGAAGTTTATCTCGCCCGCGATTTGCAACTCGAACGCGAGGTCGCGCTCAAAGTGCTGCCCGCCCATTTCACCGCCGATGCCGACCGCGTGCGGCGTTTCGCCCAGGAAGCGCGCGCGACCTCGGCACTCAACCATCCGAACATCATCACGATTCACGAAATCGGCGCAGTCGAAAACATCCACTACATCGTCACCGAGTACGTCGTCGGCGAGACGCTGCGCCAACGGCTGATGGCCGCGCCGCAACAACGGCTGACGGCGGCAACCGCGCTTGAGTTGGCCGTACAGATTGCCGCAGCGCTCGCCGCCGCGCACGAAGCCGGCATCACGCACCGCGACATCAAGCCCGAAAACGTGATGGTGCGGCGCGACGGCATCGTAAAGGTGCTTGATTTTGGCCTCGCCAAGCTCATCGAAGTGCGGAGTGCGGAATTCGGAGTGCGGAATTCGGCGACTGACACTCCGCACTCCGCATTCCGCACTCCGCACTCGACTGAGTCAGGCGTGGTGATGGGAACGCCGCGTTATATGTCACCGGAGCAGGCGCGCGGCGAGAAAGTGGATGCGCGCACCGACATCTTCAGCCTGGGCGTGATGCTTTACGAACTCGTTACGGGCCACGCGCCCTTCGCCAGTACGACGACGAGCGAGACCATCGCCGCCATCCTGCGCGACGAACCGCTGCCGCTGACCCAACTTGCGCCCGCCGCGCCCGGTGAGCTGGAACGCATTGTCAGTCGCGCGCTGCACAAGGAACGCGCCGACCGTTATCAAACGGCGACTGCTTTGCTCAGCGATTTGAAAGAACTGAAGCAGCAACTCGAACTGCAAGCCAAACTGGGATTGGCCTCCGCGCCCGCCGTTCCGCCTGAAAGCGGGACGACGAACGTAGCGCCTGAGCCTTGGTCGCTGATTACGCGCGCGCGTCAGGTCGTTACAGGTTGGTTCGCGCGCCGTCATCCGCCCTTACTCACTGAAAAAGATTTGATCGTGCTGGCCGATTTTGAAAACCGGACGGGTGACGCAGTCTTTGATGTGACGCTCAAACAGGGGCTGGCGATGCAATTGCAGCAGTCGCCGTTTTTGGGTTTGTTTCCCGCCGAACGGGTGCGCCATACGCTGCGGCTGATGAAACGTTCGCCCGATGAGCGTGTCACGGCGCGTATCGCGCAGGAGATTTGTTTGCGGCATGACCTTAAGGCGTTGATCGCTGGTTCCATCGCCACGCTTGGCAGCCATTACGTCATCACACTCGAAGCCCTCAACGGCCAGACCGGCGAAACGCTGGAAACCGAACAGGTCGAGGCCAAAAGCAAAGAGCAGGTGTTGCGGACACTCTCGCAGGCAGCGACACGGCTGCGCGCGAAACTGGGCGAAGCGCTTAGTTCGATTCAACGCTTCGAGAAAGGGCTGGAAGAAACCACGACGCCGAAGCTGGAAGCCTTTCAAGCTTACTCGCTGGGCTATGAACAGACGCTGGGCGGTAGGCTGACCGATGCGATTCAGCTTTATCGCCGCGCCGTCGAACTCGACCCCGACTTTGCCTATGCCTGGAGCATGCTTTCGATTCATTACGCTGCCAGCGGACGGCACGAACGCGCGGCGGAATATGCTGAAAAAGCCTATGCGCTCAAAGAGCGCGTGAGCGATTACGAACAACTCCAAATGATCTTTCGCTTTCATTTCATGAGTACGGGCGACATGGATAAGGCATTAGAAGCGGCGACGCTGTTTCGGCGCACTTACCCGCGCACCTCCACGGCGCCGATTGATCTGTTGGTCTCTTACAACCAGATTGGACGCTTCGAGCAGGCCGTGGCGGAAGGCCGCGAGGCGCTCCGCCTCAACCCGGACTTCGTACCCGCTTATTGGTATTTGGGTTTGTCACTGTTGCGCGTGAATCGTTTCGCGGAAGTCAAAGAGCTTTTCCAGCGGGCGCTTGAGCAGAAATTCGATCTGACCAATATCCACTCGATTCTTTATCAAATCGCTTTTGTCGAAGGCGACGCGGCGGGCATGCAACAACAAATCGCCTGGGCGCAAGGGAAGCCCGAGCAATACGTCGCGCTCGGCTGGCAGGCGGGCGCGGCGGTTTGCGGGGGACAATGGCGCGGCGCGCGCGAACTGCTGCGCCAGGCGATTGAGCTGGCCTCACGCGGCGCGACCAAAGAACTGGCGGCGCGTTATCTGATCGAACAGGCATTGTGGGGCGCGGCGTTGGGAGATTGCGCACAGGCCGCTGCGGATGCGGGGCAAGGTCTGGCGCTCGAACGCGGACGCGCTTTGTTGCCGCGCGCCGCGCTCGCGTTGGCGTTGTGCGGTGAATCGGAGCAGGTGGAAGCGCTGATGGAAGAGTTGCACCAGAGCTATCCTGAAGACACTGTCATCAACGCGCTCTGGCTGCCCACGATTCGCGCGGCGCTGGAACTGCAAAGCGGGAACGCAACGCGGGCGCTTGATCATTTGCAGGCTACGCTGAGTTACGAGGCAGCAGCGGAGTTCTGGCCGCAAACGTTGCGCGGGCAGGCTTATTTGCAACTCAAGCGCGGAACGGAAGCGAGGGCTGAATTTCAGAAGATTCTCGATCAGCGCGGTCACGCGCCACTTTCGCCGTTGTATCCGCTTGTGCACTTGGGCTTGGCGCGGGCGGCCACGCTCACGGGCGCAACGGCGCAGCGTCGTCAGGCTTACGATAATTTCTTTGCTGCCTGGCAAGCGGCGGATGCCGACCTGCCGCTTTTGCTGGCGGCGCGGCGCGAGTTTCAACCATCCCTCGGCTGAACCCGCTCCCCGCTGCTGCTTTATGGTTTGCGAGCCAGCGGCGCTTCTTCCAGTTGTATTTCCGTGCAACCCGCTGCTTCGGGCTTGGTCTCGTTGGCGCGCAGCTTGAGGCTCGTCTCGAAATCCTGTTCAGCGTCGCCGCCCATCCTGAGCTGTCGTTTGACCCAACTGCGGTTGTAATAAGCCAACGCGAAATCGGGCTTGAGCTTGATGGCTTGATCGTAATCGGCCAGCGCGCCCTTGAAATCGCCCATCGCTTTTTTCGTTAGTCCGCGATTGCACCACGCCGCCGCCCACGTGGGCTTGAGCTTGAGGGCGCGGTCATAAGCCGCTAACGCTCCCACGTAATCGCGCAAGTCGTGTTTGACGCTGCCCAGGTTGTTATAAATCAGCGGATGCTTGTCATTCAGCCGCAACGCGAATTCGTAATCATCGCGCGCTCCGGCGTAATCCTTCATCTGTTGTCGCGCCAGTCCGCGATTGTTCACCGCCATCACCGACGTGGGTTTCAGGTGCAGCGCCGTAGTGAAATCGCTGATGGCTTCTTCGGGCAGGCCGCGTTGCATCTGCACATTGCCGTGCTTGATCCACGCCAGCACGTGCGCCGGATCGAGTTTGATCGTTTGGTCTAAATCGCTGAGGGCTTCGTCGAATTCACTTTTGCAATAACGCGCGACGGCGCGGTTGTACCAGGCGTCCGGCAGCTTCGGGTCGGAGGCTACGGCTAGCTCGAAATCGGCGAGCGCGCGATCCACTTCGCCTTTGGTCATCCAGTCCGCGCCGCGTTCGAGGTAACTGTGCGCCGAATCGCTGCGCGCGCCTTGCGCAAGTATGTGATAGCCGGTTGCCACCAACCATAAAATGACGGCTGAAATGTGGATTAGCCTGGTTATGGATTTGCGCATCGGCACGACGATAAAACCGTGCGGCGACATACGAATGCCTTGAAATCGTTGAGCCATGGTTCCCCTCCAAAATAGTAAAGTGGTTAATGGTCTGGAGGCGCGAACGGTACTGCGACAACACGGTAAAAACGGCGGGCTATTGCTGGCTGCTCTCACATAAACTGAGAACACTTTTGCCTGCCTGAGTTATTTCGCGCCTCTGTTAGCTAAAGCGAATTGAAAAGATAAAAACGGACATGTCCGCGCAAAAAATGGCTCAATGAAACGGCCTGTGCTAGATTGCGTTTGCTCTACATCCATAACGAAGAACGAAGATAGATAACAAACTCCCTTTCCCGCACATTGCGCTGAGAGTAAAAAGGTTGCCGATGACTTCTGCATCTCCCCAAGAAGTGACGCAATTACTCGTCGCCTGGAGCGCAGGCGACGAAGCCGCGTTCGCCCGACTGGTGCCGCTGGTCGAAGCTGAACTGAACCGCTTGGCGCACGCTTACATGCGCAAAGAATCTGCCAACCATACCTTTCAAACATCTGATCTGGTCAATGATGCCTACGTTAGATTGATTAAGTGGAAAGACATTCCCTGGCAGAACCGCGCCCATTTCATCGGCACGACCGCGCGTTTGATGAGACGCATATTGGTTGACCACGCGCGCAAAAAGAGAACGCAATTGCACGGCGCACCGGGGCTGTCACCGGTTTCGTCAGAAGCCGCCGCGCGCGTGCCGCAAGCCATTGATTTCGATGTGCTGGCTTTGGATGACGGCCTGACCGATTTAGCCAAAGTGGATAAGCGTCAGGCTGAAATTGTCGAATTGAAGATTTACGGCGGCTTCACTAACAAAGAGATTGCGCACGCGCTCGATCTGGCAGAAAAAACCATTCAACGTAAGTGGAAGGCTGCGCGCCTGTGGCTTTATCGCTACTTAAACAACAAGCAGAACGACGAAAACGATGTGAAGGAAGACGAATAGGTTGATGCCATCAACCCGTTATGAGGCTGTCAGGAGGGCTACTGCCAATGTCACCTGTCCCGCTGGCGACTGAACGCACCAAAGAATTGGCCGAAGAATTGTTAAATGATGCGCTCGAACTTTCTGCCCACGAGCGCGCTGAATTCGTGCGTCTGCAATGCGGCGACGATCAGTCGTTGCGCGATGAAGTCCTAGCCATGCTGGCAGATTACGAGCGGATGCCCACGGGCTTTCTGGAAGAGCCGCTTATTCCGAGAATCGTGCAACTCCCCCCTAAAGCCGATGAATTTACCGACCTGACTGAGCAGAAGCTGGGACGTTACGAAATGCGCCGCCTGTTGGGGCAAGGCGGCATGGGGCAAGTCTGGTTGGCGCATGACACGAAGCTCAATAACGACGTAGCCATCAAGGTCTTGCCTTACCAGTTTTCGCGTGATGCCGACCGCCTGCAACGCTTTCAGAGCGAAGCCCAATCCATTCTGACGCTCAAACATCAAAACATCGTCTTCCTTTACGACATTGACCAAGTGACGACCGAACAGGGCGAGCTTCATTACTTCGTGATGGAATTGATCGAAGGCCAGACGCTGCGCCAACGCCTCAAAGACGAAGGCCGCTTGCCCTGGCGCAAGGCGGTTGACATCGCCAGCCAAATCGCCGCCGCGCTCGAAGCCGCCCATAACAAAGGCGTAATCCACCGCGACATCAAACCCGAAAACGTAATGCTCTGCCCAGACGGCTTTGTGAAGGTGCTTGATTTCGGCTTGGCGAAATCCACCGGCAACCCGCTGACTGAGGCCTCGCTGACGCAATCCGGCACGGTGATCGGTACGCTGCGCTATATGTCGCCCGAACAAGCTCGCGGTCAAAAGGTAACAACCCAAACCGACATCTTCAGCCTGGGCACTGTGCTTTATGAATTACTGACCGGCCAGCCGTTGTTTGCGGGCGATAATTACGCAGATGTGAGCGCCGCGATTTTGAGTTACGAGCCGCCGCCGTTGCGCGAGTCGGTTCCAGATGCGCCGCCTGAGTTAGAGCGAGTCGTTCATCAAACGTTGGCGAAAAGGGTGGCTGACCGGTATCAAAGCGCCCGCGATTTGCAGCTTGAACTTCAGCAAGTGTTAGAGGCGCAACCTCGCGTCACTCTTTCTGGTCAACTCGCGAAAGATCAACGCGAGCCAGTCCCTGACAAGCTGTCGTTTTTCTCGAGGTTGTTCTTACGGCCTGTGTGGCGGTTGGTTTTGCTTGTGCTGTTATTGGTGGGGGCGATGGGATGGCTGAAATACAGAGAGGACAGACGAGCGATAACTACGCCGATTGCCGCGCTTGAATCCAAGCCGATCTATCAGTGGGTGAGTCGGCCCGGAGAAATTTATACTGAGGGGAAGATTTCGCCCGACATGAAATTGATCGCTTTCCCTTCGACTGAAAGTGGACGCTCAAACATTTGGGTCAAACCAGTTCCTGCTCCTGATACGCCGAGTAGCATCGCGCAACGCATTACCAAAGACGAATTCTTGAACGTTCAACCTCTTTGGGCACCGAACAGCGATCAAATCGCTTATCTGTCCAGACGCGGCAGCCTGGCTGGCATTTGGCGTATATCCATGTTGGGGGGGACTCCTGTTTTGTTATCGGAACTGCCTGACTATGGAACCATCCTGCGATATTGGTCGAAAAACGGGGTGATCTATTATGAAGCGAGGCAAAATCTTTTTGCTTTTGAACTGAATTCAAGACAAACCAAATCCATAACCGCTTTCGACTCGACCCAGGCCGACAAAAGCGATTTCAGTCCTTCGCCTGACGAGAAATGGGTTGCTTATCTCTCACGAGTCACGGAGGAACGCGGCGCTTTGTCAGTGGTTTCTCTTAATGGAGGCGCGCCTCGAACCATCGCCAGTATGGCTGGGATGGCTAAAAATATCGTGTGGCATCCGGATAGTAAGCGTCTCTTTTTCAGCGTGGAAACCAACGGCGTGTTTCAGATCTTCGTGGGGGATTTGGCGGGCAATCCACCCTTGCAACTCACTTACGGTGAAACAGATTGTTTGGTGACGGACGCCGCTGCGGATGGCGCGCGCATCTTGTATGGCGTCTCGGATGAGCCATCCAATATCTGGGGGGTGGAAATCGCAACCAGGCGGGAGTTCGTAGTCGCTTCCGATATAAGCGCCGAACTTTGGCCGGACGTTTCTCCCAATGATCAAATAATTGCGTATCAAGCCGTCAAAAAACTCAGACAAGGCACAGATATTGATAAGGGCGACATTCTTACCAAATCCCTTCTTGCTAAAGAAGCGCCTGAGGTGCGCGCCCAAAACGGTTTTCTGCCTCAATGGTCGCCCGACGGAAAGCATCTTGCTTTCTTACGCACGGCGAATGAGGGGTTAAATCTATGGCTGGTTTCGCTGGCTACCGGAACAGAAAGGCAACTAACGAAAGCGGGCGGTGTTATGCCGGATTACAGTGTCATGCCCTATAACCGCGCTGAGGCCAGTCACTATGCGTGGTCGCCTGACGGCAGGGAACTGGCCTATCTCGCCCGCAGGAACGCTCGGCGTAATTTATGGATCGTGAGTGCTGATGGTTCTGGCGAAAGGCCGGTTTACACAACAGATGACCCGCGCTGGCGGATCGCGTGCCCGCTTTGGTCGTCGGATGGTAAACGCATTGCCTGGTCGGCACGAACGAACCTTTCCGCTGACGGGAAACAGGAGTTCAGTGTTTGGGTTTCTGATCTGACAACGAGCACCGCAATCAAACTTTATCAGGTTGACACTCCCTTTCGCTTGATTGGTTGGTCGCCCGCCGACCAGTCGCTAATTATCGCCAGCCCTTCTGGACAGTATGGCTTTACTCAGGCGGCGACGATCGAACTCGCGAGCGTTTCAGTGAAGACCCGCGTGGTCAGCCAATTGAAGACGTTACCGTTAGTCTATTACCGGAATCTGCACTTATCGCCTGGCCGTCATGCGCTGGCTTATGTCGCGCGGGAGGACGATAAAGACAATCTTTGGGTTTTGCCCTTGCGTCGCGGTATGGACGCCCAACGACTAACCGTCAATAACGACCCGGATGTTTATTTTTCTGGCTTGGCATGGGGCTCAAACGGCCAGACGATTTATTTTGGACGGCAGTCGAGAACCTGCTCTCTTTCCATGCTTACGAATTTCAAATAGCAAAAGGGTTTTCAGTGGAACTTGTGTGGCTGTCCGGTTTTTCCCGGCTTTTACGCTTTAATAACTTACGCTGAAAATCTCCGAGATTCAGCGTTGCCGAAGGCGGTCGGTTTTGTTCTCACGTGAGTAATGAAAACGGCCACCTGTTTGAGAAAGGTTCATTGCCGGAACAAAGCAATGAATCAATTTAGCAAA
Source organism: Acidobacteriota bacterium (assembly GCA_043718445.1). GTDB lineage: Bacteria > Acidobacteriota > Blastocatellia > RBC074 > RBC074 > JACPYM01. The sequence goes on from JAYSVR010000090.1 coordinate 8,195, forward strand.
GGGAAGTTGTCCCGAAATCTGACGAAAGGAAACATGATTATGGTAAAAATTTTTTCTGCATTGAGTATGGCGCTGGCACTGGCGCTGGGTACCTTGATGTTGAGCGGTACCCGATTGGTGTCGAATGGGTTGGCGTCCGCGCCTTCAAGCGCGCCGCAAGGAGCGAGTTGCTGTGATAGCGAAATTGAAAAAGCTATCAGTGATAAACTCGCGTCGGTTTTTTCCACGAATACCAATACGGGGAGAAATTTCAGCGGCGAAAACGCTACGGCAAAAGTGAAAATGTATATTTTAGTTAGAAGTAGCGAAATTAAATTGTTCGGATTCGCCACGAATAAAGTAGGTAAGCCCGATGGGACTGTGAAAGCCGAGGTAATTAAATTGGTCAATGATGCCGTCACGGCTGCTGGTTGCACCCGAACTGTCATAGACAAGCTTGAGACAAAAGCGGGTTCTACAGGTTGTAAATCGGGCATGGTCCAATGCGGTGGTGTATGTGTCGAAGGTACTTCTTGTTAGTTCCGAGGTGCGGGGTGGCGCAGTGTGGTGCGGATTAGTAATCCGCGCCACACTGCGGTTTCTCCTGTAAGCACAACTAAAAACCGATCTCAATATAGCGGTTTGCAATCGGATGCGACCTGCTAATTTCAGCGGGAAAAGACGCACTATTGGTAGGACAGGATACTATCCTGTCCTACCGTTCCAGCAGGTCGCACGCCGCTGAAAACCGCTATAAAGGACGCGAAAAAAAATATGGCGGGAACCGGACCACTAACGACGAGTCAAAAAGACGCTGACGTGCCCCCACAGTTTGACCGGCAGGCCTTTGTGCGTCGGCAAGAGATGGCTGCCAAATTATCGAAACGCGACATCGCGTTCGGTGCGAGGTTTGAAGTAAACGACCAGCGGGTGATGTTTAAGGTTTTTACGCAGACTGAGCCTGATCTGGTCGTGGAACAAATTCAAACCGACAACAACTTAACAGGAACTGACTTGTCGTTAGATCTGATGGAGTTGATTGAACGCAAAAAAATCAAATCGTTCGACTGGCGTAGCTTGGGCGTTGTTCCGTTTGTTCGAGATCAAGAGGACAAAGATGCCTGTTGGGCTTATGCGGCAACTGCGGCATTTGAAAGCAGCCTCATGATTCAGCGTCTGAAGCTAGGGCGAAAAAAGAAAAAGAACACGCTGGAAGCCGCATTGAGTAGCGCCGAAGACTTATTACCGGACCCGTCTGAACTTGTAGGGAGGAGGGAGACGGTGCAAGAAAAAGTGACATTGAACGTTTATTGCCCCTTGCACGCGGTCAAAGATAAGCAGCAAGAGAGCATTGATAAAGCAGACTGGCATGAAAAGGCATTCACTTATTTTTTTGACCATGGTGTTCCCCTGAAGTGCGTTAAGATTTTTCGTGAAACCGATAATATCGATTTGGATAGAGACGATGCTGAAAGTCGGCTTATCCCTGATAGCGTCGAGCCTTCTATCAAAACTATTGCATGGGATTATGTTCACGACGGGACGTTACCGCGTCATGAAATTCCGCCTGAGAATGATTTGAAAAGGAAGTTGCTGGAACACGGCCCACTGGTCGTAGGGATTGCGTTCGATGAGGAGTTCAGGGATTGGGGAAAGCCCAAAGATGGGGTCGCTGCTCCAGTTGATACGGATGAAGTATTTCAGGGAACGACTTCGCAATCCGTGCCTAATCACGTGGTTTTGTTATCAGGCTGGAATGATGAGAAAGAGGCTTGGATTATTCAGAATTCCTGGGGCACAAGCTGGGGGTATCAATGTGACGGCCCGCGCGTTATGCAAAACAGCTTTCGCTCAACGGATCGCGGCTTCGCGTATGTTAAATATCGCAGCAATGATATTGGCAAGTTTGCCACTTTCATCGAAGCGGATTTGCTGACGGAAGAAGAAGAAAACGAGATGCGCCGCTTTGAAACGATAGCCAGGCAAGCGGTGAGCGAGCCGTTTCGTAATGCCACCCAAGTGGTTGGCCAGGTGCCAGCCCAAGCGAGAGAAACCGCTGATCAATTCATACAAAATGTTAAAGAAACTCCCGGCATGGTTATGCGTTTCCTCGGTAAACTTCGCGCGCGCCTCGCAAAGTTCCGTTCGTGAGGTATGGGCGAGCGCACAAGAAAGGCAGACTCAGGCACAGAAGTGGTGCGCGGTATCCGCAGCCTGATCGCAAGGGAAAGCTACAGGCACGCTTCGCTACGGCAATTCCTACATTCTGTACAGGAGCCGAAAGGTTTCTTCCCCAGATTCGATTGGCAAAAGCCCTTATCGAAAAATGAACAGCGATTTTCAGGTGTTCAACGGACTCAGCACATCGTTTGGCGTATTGCAATTCAACAGTAATTTTTCAGCGTCAGCGAGATGCGCGTAATCCGTCCATCGTAAAGATTGCGTAGTCACGTTTCTGCACAGGCCGTCCACGCGCAATTTATTCTCACCCAGCAACTGTTCGACATAAGGAAAACAATCTGCGTCGTAAATCCCACATAACATTTGCGGGCGTCCGGTTTGATCTTCGGGAATGGTTAAGTGCGGAGTCTTGTCGAGTGCGGAGTGCGGAGTGCGGAGTGCGGAGTGATGGCTAACAAGTAGCTGCAAAAACTCAATGGTTAAAAACGGCAGGTCGCATGCAAGGATGAGGGAGCATTCTTCTTCAGTGCAATGTTGCAGTGACGTAGCGATGCCGCCCAGCGGGCCGCAGTGGTCGTAAGGGTCAATCAATAAATCGGCTTGCCACTTTGCGGCTAAGGCTAAGTAACGATCCTGTTCAAGAGTGGTTTGACTGATGACGAGGGCGAGGCGATGGGCGATGGGTTGGGCGGCGGCCAATACGCGCTCAATCATCGGCATGCCTGCTACGTCGAGCCAGGCTTTGTCAGTACCCATGCGACGGCTGCGGCCTCCGGCTTGAATGGCGGCGAGCAGTTTCATTGTTAGGGCCATGATTACGGCATGCTGCGTTTGGGCAGAGTGAATTCCGCCAGCGAAGCCAGTGGTAGGCTGAACGTGCTGGCGCGCAAGGCATCGAGGCGGCGTATCTTTTCGAGCGGTTGTTCGGCGCAATAGTCGAGCAGGGCTACGCGCTCAAGCGGGGCGAGATGTAACTGGTCGCTACAGTCGCGGCAGGCGCGGTTGACGGCGTAAAGCATACTTTTTACCAAGTCGGCATCGCGCAATAACGCGGCGGCGAAAAGGTCGCATTGGGTTTCCCAGAGTTGCAGGTGGGCGTCAGCGTTGCGGGGAATCACGATATGACCGATCTCGTGTGCGATGGCGGCTTGCAACTCAGTGTCGCTCAAGTAGCGGCGCAAGCCTGTCGTCAGGCATACGTTATTGGGGCCGCACAGCCAGGCTTCGACGGACGGGCTTGCTTTTTCGCTGACTTCGATGCGCGCCAGAATGTTTTCTCCGCGCGTCACGAACCGCCAGAAATCGGCTTGTGCAACCCACTGGTCGAGTTCGTTGACCAGCGGAGCCGGCAAGGCGAACGCACGTTCATCGCGCGGCGAACGCGCGACCGACGGGAAGACGAAAGCGAGTACCAGCCATGACGCAATGCAGAGTCTTACAGTAAATCTCACCATGATTCTCACCTTTAACGACGAAATAGATTAAGCGTGTGGGGATGTGAAGGGGCGAAGGCGGTACGCCAAAATGCAGAATACCGTACAACGCCGCGCATTCTAGTGAGCGCGATGAGGTTTGGCAAAATTGGTTAGCGTGCGGCGGTCAGAAGCTGAAACGTGTGCCGGTTTCTAACCGCCTGCCGGACAGGGCCGCCGTCGCTTGCCGGAAAAACGGCGAAGTCTCGACGCCCGAAAAATTCGTCAGGTTGGCGCGATTGAGCAGGTTCGAGGCTTGAATAAAAAACTCCAAGCGATAGCGTTTGGGCTTCCCGCCTGTGGGCAGGTTGCCGAAGCTGCCGAGCATCGAACCGCTGTCGCTGTTGCTATCGGCGCGAATGACTTTGACTTGCGGAGCGCCGCCTGCGGTTTGCTCAGGCAGCTTGCCGAAGCCGAAACCCCACGCCAGCCGTGTGCCCAAATCAATTTGCCCGCGTCCGCGCGCAGGATTGCGCGGCCCAAAGCCATTGCCGAAACGCGGGCGGTCGTTGGCGATGCCGTCGCCGTTTTCATCAAAGCCGGAGGTGATGTTGTAAGGTTGCGCTGAACTCATCTGCAAAATCGAACTCAGCCGCCAGCCGCGTGGCAACGTGTAATTGCCGAACATAAAGAAACGATGGCGTATGTCATAAATTGCCCTGCCGCGTTCGGCGCGCAGGTCGTTGCTATTCATTGGCAGCAGCAGCGGGCTATCGGTTTCGTTCGTCGCGTGTTGCCAGAGGTAATTGCCGCTCAGCATGAACTTGCCCATCCTGAACCAGTTGAAATTGGCGTGAAAGTGATGCGTGAACGATTGCGCGCCCGCTTCGATTTGGGTGAGGTTGCCGATGGTTTTGTCAGGCCGCGTGCCGCCCGCTGTACCGTCAGCCAGCGGCGCGTTTAGGTTGCGTCCGCGCAACTGCTGAATGCCGTGCCGCAGGAAATAGTTCGTAGAGAGTTTGAAACCTTTGAAAAGTTCGCGCTCCGCCGCGATACCGAATTGTTCTAAACGCGGCAGCGGCAATTGCGCTGCGAGTTGAATGCGGCTCGGTGACAATTGAATCGCGGTGCCGCCCGCCAAAGGATTGGGAAAGCCCGGATTGCGAATGATCAAGTCGCGTTGTTGCGCGCCGTTCACGCGCAAGGCTTGTTCGCGCAGCGTCGTATTCAGCCAGTCGTAATAAATCCCCGCGCCGCCGCGTAAGGCCGTCTTGCCGTTGCGGAACGGCGACCACGCGAAGCCGAAACGCGGTGCCCAACTGCCGCGCAAGCCATCCGAGGCCGCGCCTAATTGCGTTTGCGTCTCGTGCCGTAGCCCAAAGCTCAACGTCAAACTTTTGCGAATGCGCCAGTCGTCTTGCGCGTACCAACCCAATTGCACTTGATCGAAGGCGACGCGACCTGCGCCTAAGCGTTGCGTGAAATTCAGCGGACGGTTCGCGCGCAAGTCAGCCAGACTGGCGAAGGTGAACGTGCCGTTTTGGTTGCGCAACTCATCGCTTTGAATGTTGAAGTGTTCGAGTTGCGCGCCGACGCGCAAGGCGTGTTTGCCGTAAGCGAAATCTAGGTCGTCACTGAATTCAATTTCGCGGACGGTGCGCGTGCTGTTGAGTTGCGCGCCGCCTTGTGTGAAAGCGTTTAGCACCTGAATCGTCGTCGCTTGCGAAAGGGAATCAAGGCTGATGATTTCGCGGCGCGCTTGCAAGCGCAGGTCGTTAAAAAACTTTTTGCCCAACGTTGTTGAGTCAGAAAGGCGAAATAGATTCTCGACCGAATCAGAACCGTAAGCGCGTTCGGCTAAATCGAAATTGCCTACGCCGAGGTTGGTTTGGCGTTTGGCGTTGCGTTGGTATTCGGCGCGCAGCGTGTTGAGTTTATTCACTTGATGTTCGAGCCGCGCGTTCAGGTTCAGCGAACGCCAGGGACGACGCACTACGTCACGAAACGCGCGGTCGGGTAGTTGGCTGACGATGGTTTGCGCGTCATACGCGTTCACCGCGTCGGCTGACAGCGCGAGCGAAGTGCGTTCGCGCCACAGCGGGCCGCTGATTTCAAAACCGAAGCGGCGATTTTGCTCAGGCGCGCGAAAGGGCGCGAGCGGATTGCGCGCGTTCAACGCTTCGTCACGAAAACCAGCGTTCAGGCTGCCGTGCCAGTTGTTAAAACCGGGCTTGGTGCGAATGTCTACGAACACGAAACTCGGCTCGTGATTTTCAGCGGCGAATTGATTGGTGCGAAAACGAATCTCGGCAATCTGATTTTTGGGCGGCAGTTTTCCTCCGCGAAAACCGTTGACGCGCAACACTGCTCCGGGGCCAGCCATGTTGCGAATCGCTTGCTCAAATTCATCGGGATCGTCAGGCAGTTGGGCGATTTGTTCGGCGGTGAGTAAGTTGCTGAAAGCATCGCCGCGCCGGTCAGTGTTGGCTTCGCGTTTGTCTTGCTCGACGGTCAGCGCTTCTTCGACTGTCGCAACGGCAAGGCGCGCGGTGAACTCGTTGGCGTTCGGCGCGATGGTGACGGCTTGCGTGAACGGCGCGAAGCCTTTCGCCGTGATGGTTAAGTTGTATGTGTTCGGCGTGAGCTTGTTGATCGTCGCTTCGCCATTCGCGCGCGTCGTCGCGCTCAAGGGCTTGGCTTGTTGGACGGCGAGTTCGATGCGTGCTTGCGGTACGACTGCGCCGTTGGGGTCGAGTACTTTGACGCGCAAGGAGCTTTGATTGGATTGTGCGAAAGCCGTCAGCGCGCAGAGCGCAGCCAACAAGCTGTGTATCAGCCAGCGTGAATGAAACTGCATGATTTTATGTGGGGTTGTTAGTAGTACAGGTTGGAAACCTGTACTACATCGCTATTTTTTCTTCTCGAATTGCTCAGGTTTGAGCGCAGGATTGAGTTTGAACTTTTTCAACTCCCATTCATCCATTACTTCTTCGCCCGCGAGTTTGGTGAAGCGGTGCGGCAGGTTGAGGCCGCCTTCGTTGCGAAAGTCGCTGAAGCGCAATTGATATTCGACCATCGGTGCGGCTTCGGCAGCGGCGGCGGCTTCCTGCGTGCGCTTTTCGAGTTCTTCTTTTGAAGGCATTTGGCCTGAACTCATAGAAGTCACCATCGCCTGACGCTTGCGGCCTTGATAGCTGATCATCCACGGCTGATGCGTTTTTTGATCAAGGAAGAGTTTGCCAATGGTCATCTCGCAGCATTTCACTTCCAGCACATCGGCTTGTCCGTCGGGCGATTCGGCTGTACCTACGTGGCGGAATTCGACGGGCAGGCTGGCAGGAGCCGTCAGCAACAGTCCGAGCAGCGTGCGTGTCATATCAATTTTCAACCTGAGTTCCAGCGCGGCCTGTTGCGACAGATTGCCGCCTTTGATGTTGGAACTGGTCATCATCACTACGTGGCCGCCGCCGCTGTTGGCCGTATCCGTCCAAGTCGTCGCGCCGTTCAAGGTTTGATAGCGCGTGATGTCAATGCCGCCCATCGGACTGAAGATTTCAGCTTGCATGATTTTGTCAGGCAGCAGGATGTCGAGTTGCAAATCGCCCGACATATCCATCCGGCCTGACTTGCGGCGGTAATCACCGGTGATCGTCAGCGATTTGAGTTTGCTCAAGTCGCCGAGCGCCGCGCGCGCTTGTGCCAGCAAGGCGGCGGCTTTGGTGACGGCTTCGTCAGCGTGCGCGACGGGCAGCGCGATCAAGCTGGCGCACAGCAACGCCGCAGATAAGGCGAATGATTTTGCGTAGTTCATAGTTCCTCTCAGGGTGTGAAGGTGAGACAAGCGAGTTGTTGTTGAAGTGTTACCACGAGGCCGTCGAGAAGTTCCCGCGCGCCCTCAAAAAGCGTCAATTTTATTCGTGCAGGCTTGTGATATAGTGCCGTTCATTCGTAGGCAATCGTGCTAAAACCCTTTGAACAATGAGGTATTCACACATGAAGCGTTGGGGCATTTCATTTTGTTGGTTGTTCGCATTGACCGTTATGGCCTTCGCGCAAGCGAAGCAACCCGCTGACACTTTCTTTCCCGTCGCGCAGGTTAAGCCGGGCATGAAAGCCATCGGTTACACCGTGTTTGAAGGCCGCGAGCCACGCAAGTTTGAACTCGAATTGCTGGGCGTGCTGGAAGGTTCGATGAATCCGGGTCAAAGCGCCGTGCTGGCAAAATTGCTGGGCGATGAGTTTCAACACATTGGCGTATTCGCAGGCATGAGCGGTTCGCCGGTGTATGTGGACGGCAAGCTATTGGGCGCGGTGGCTTTCGGTTATCAATTCGCCAAAGACCCCATCGCGGGCATCACGCCAATTCAGGATATGGTGGATATTTTCGAGCAGAAGGCGAAAGCCGCGCCGACTGATAAACCGCGTACCGTTTCGTTTTCTGAAATCGCGTTGAACGACGACGCGCCTGCGTTCAAAACCTTTGTCGAAGATTTCACGCGCAAGGCGGCAGGCGCTTCGGCAGTGAGCGCGGCGCATGCGGGGCAGATGTTAAAGCCGATTGCGACGCCGCTTTCGATTGCTGGCGTGCCGCCTGAAGTACTCGAAAAATTCGCGCCGCAATTTCAGGCGCTGGGCTTTTATCCAGTGGCTGGGATGGCCGGAGCCGCGCCGATCAGCGAGTTGAAAAAGTCGGATGCGAATACGCTCAAGCCCGGCTCGACCATCGTCGTGCCGCTCATTCGCGGCGACTTCTCGATTTCGGCGGCGGGCACAGTGACGTGGCGCGACGGCAATAAAATTTATGCGTTCGGCCATCCGTTCCTTTCGATCGGCGTGTCTGACTTCCCGATGAACGAAGGCGAAGTCATCACCGTGATGCCGAGCCAGGCGAACTCGTTCAAGCTGTCTTATCCGACCGCGACCGTCGGCGTTATCAGCGGCGACCGTTCGACTGGCATTTATGGCGAGTTAGGCAAGACGGCGCAGATGCTGCCCGTTGAGTTAAACCTGCGCACCAGTCGCGGCGAACTCAAGCCTTATAAATTCGATATGGTGGTTGATCGTTTTCTCACGCCGATCTTGATGCAGATGACGGTGATGGCTGTGCTGGGCGGTTCAGAGCGCACGATTGGCGATTCGACGCTGCAAATCAGCCAGCGGCTTTCGGTCAAAGGACAACCCGACATCGTGTTGGAAAATCGCCTCTCGACTTCGATGAACGCGCCGATGGCGGCTGCGTTCGCCGCCGGGCAACCGTTGAGCGCGTTGCTCAACAGCGGGTTCAGCGATTGCCAGTTGACCGGCATCAAGCTCGACATCGTTTCGCGCGACGCCCGCACGCGCGGCGCACTTGATCGCCTCTGGATCAATCAAACCGAAGTCAAACGCGGCCAGACCATCGAGATTCAAGCCTTCGCGCGCAAAGAAGACGGCAGCGAATATCTCGAACGCATCCCTGTGACGATTCCCGCAGACGCGCCGTTAGGCTCGCTGCAAATTTCGGTCGGTGACGGCGCAGCCATCCAACGCGAAGAACCGCGCACCGGCTTCACACCCAAAACGACGGCGCAACTCGTCCGCGAACTGAACAAGATTCGCAAGGCTGATCGTTTGTACGTGCGGCTCTCGCGCACCTCTGGCGGCGCGGTCATCAACAACGAAGAACTGCCCAACCTGCCGCCTTCGGTTTTGGCTACGTTGGGTTCGGATCGCACGGCGGGCGGCTATGCGACGACGCGCACCGCGACGGTGTTGGAAAAAGAATTGGCTCCGGCGGAATTCGTTATTACGGGGCTGCGGACGTTTTCAGTAACGGTGGTAAATCCATAAACGCGGCGCGGCGAAATGTTATCTGTCTTTGCCGCGTATGCGGCAGTTGAATTTAGCCGTGGGTTTTAACCCACGGAAGCGTGTGAAAAAGTTTGTTCGTCGCGTTAGCGACGGTTGAAACATTGGACGCCTTCAGGTGTCGCTGACGCGACACGGAAACGATGCGTCGCCTTTCCGTGGGTTCAAAACCCACGGCTAAAGTCAGCCGCCGCATACGCGGCGAAGAAGAAGTAGCAAAACCTTTTCCCTTTAACTTATGTCATCAACGATCAACGACGGATTTATCAAAGCCTTTCGCAATTACAGCAGCCGCGTCAACCAATGGGCTGCGCCGCTGGATGACCAGCAGTTTTGGGCGAAGCCGTTTGCTTACGGCAACAGCTTCGGCCATCTCATTCTGCATCTGACGGGGAATTTGAATTACTACATCGGGGCGCAGATCGCGCAGACCGGTTACGTGCGCCACCGCGATGTGGAGTTCACCGACCCAAATCCGCCCAGCAAGGCTGAAGCGTTGGCGCGCTTCGATGCGACGATTGAGATGGTCGTCGCTACGATAGAAAAGCAGACGGCGAAAGATTGGGCTGCGCCGTATGCCGCCGTCGGCATGCCCGAAGGCGCGAGCCGTTTTGACGCCGTGATGCAATGCGCAGCGCATATCTTTCATCATCAAGGGCAGATGATTTATTTGCAGAAAGAGTGGACGAAGTAAGTTATGGGAGCAGTAAAACAACCATTACGAATTCCACATCAGGCCGCGTTGGACGATGACGATGCGGAGATGGCGATGGCTGCCAACGACCCGCTGTTTATGGCAGACCTTCACGAAGTAATGACCGATTTTCAATATGCTGATTTTGATGAATCGTTGCTTGCCGACTTTGAGGAAGAGCAGGGGTAAGGGATATGGATAAGAACTACAAAATTATCGTTGAGAAACATCCAGATGGTTACATCGCCTATCCGCTCGGCATAAAAGGCAGTGTCGTTGGTGAAGGCGATACTTATGAAGCGGCTTTGGCCGACGTGAAGTCCGCGATTCAATTTCATATCGAAACGTTTGGCGCGGAAGCCCTCTGCAAACTCTCAGATGGAAAATGAATGAAACCGCCAATCCAGTTGGGAAGTGTGAATGATTCAGACCACGACACTATCGCCAGCGCAACGGAATGCGCTACCCAGATGTACGGTGTTATCGAGACAACTTGGATATTGGGCAAGTTGCTCGCTTGCTCACAATAGCAAAGGGGGAAATGATGAAGGTTCAAAACTACTTACTGATAGTTGCTGTGCTAATACTGACAGGATGCAAGTATGGCGATATTAGCGATACCGATTTGGTGGAGACGTCCTTTCAAGCCAAATCCAAACTCATAACTTTTCGTGTGAACTCTAAAAAAGGAGATCGCTACACCGACATCCAACTTGCTAACGGTCAGATTGGAAAATCGCCTTCGCCATTTACCATAAAGACAAAAATGGAGTGTGAGTTGTTGACAGTTGAGAATGATCGTTTCACTTGGAAATGCTTTGTTAATGAGAAAGCTGAATTAAAGGGAAATAAGTATCGAGAAGGTAAGGGCCCCGCAAATAATCGACTTGTTCTGACAACAATTAACTCGTATGGGAATCTTATCTCTCAAGAAGGTCAAAGCGCTGATGCTGGTGCGAAGTACAATGAATTTCCAGAAAAAGCTGTGAAAATAGGCGACACCTGGGAAGGCTATATGGTACATGATAACCACAAGTACAAAAATTCATACTCACTTAATAGCCTTGTGACGATCAATGGAAAAGATTACGCAGTTGTTATCTGCAAAGCTGAAGAGGTGGGGGGTGGAAGCTCTACAACTAAATCTTGGATTGACCTATCAACGGGACTTCAGCATAAAACTGAGTTTAATGGGTCATCCGTTAATGCTGAGAGAGAAACAGTAACAGTCTATGGGAGTAGTCACGTGGTTGATGCTAGAGAACAACCACTCCTTCGCTGATTATTATTGATTTAAGAGTTGTTGTAGTCGTGAAAGCGATAGGCATTTGCCAGTCGAGGCTGATTACTACGGCGTCTTGTTATCGTGATTATGTCCAACATTCATTAAAGAGGTTTGGCCTAACATTGTCAGCTTACATTTCCACACAAACAATAAAGCACTAACTCAATGCGTATCTTACTTACCACTTTAACGCTCACAGTTTTTCTTACCGGTCTTTTCTTTTTACCTAACGTCAATGCCAGCGGCCCCGTCTTCTGGCGTGTCAACACGCGCGCGGAGATCGAAAAGGGCGATGCCAAAGGTATCGCCATTGCTGATAACGGCACATTGACACTCGCGCCGGAATTCAAAGAGGTTTACGACACGAAGCAAGCTTATGTGTGGTCGGCGGTGGCCGACGCGAAAGGCAATGTCTATCTCGGCACAGGGCACGAAGGCCGCGTGTTCAAAGTGGACGCGACGGGCAAGGGCGCGTTGCTTTACAAGACCAGCGAACTCGACGTGATGGCGCTGGCCGTAGACAACGCGGGCAATGTTTACGCGGGGACTTCGCCGGACGGGAAGGTTTATCGCATTGCGCCGAGCGGCGAAGCGAAGGTGTTTTTTGAGCCGAAGACGAAATACATCTGGTCGCTGGCCTTCGACGTGCAGGGGCGCTTGCTCGTAGGCACGGGCGACAAGGGCGTGATTTTCAGAGTGAATCCCGACGGCACGGGTGCCGCGTGGTTGAACACTACGCAAACCAATATCACGGCGCTGCGAGTTGACGGCGCAGGCAATGTGATTGCGGGAACTGATCCGGGCGGAATGGTTTTGCGCATCGGAGCCGATGGCAAAGCCTTCACGTTGTTTGACGCGGGGCAGCGCGAGATTCGTGATTTGGCGCTGGGCAGCAAGGGCGAAATTTATGCGCTGGCTTTGTCAGAAGCGGCGGCGAGCGGTGGCGGCAATGCTGCGTCCGCGCCTGCGGCTTCGAGTGCGCCGCAGGTTATTGATAGTGACGGCGGCGTGACGATTACGATCAGCGATGTGCAGATTGTTGACGCTACGCCAGCGGCGAGTGCGAGCAGCGGCGGCAGTTCAAGCAGCGGCAATGCGGCGAAGGCTGCGCTGTATCGGCTCGATGAGCAGGGCGGCAGCGACGTGCTGTGGGAATCAAAAGACGTGGCGGCGTTCGCCGTGGCGTTGCGTGATGATGGGCAAGTGTTGGTGGGTACGGGGCAGAAAGGTCGCATTTATGGCATTGCGAATAACCAGAAGCCTGCGTTGCTGGCGCAATCCACTGAGGCGCAGACGGCGCGGTTTGTGAAAGCGGGCAATGCGCTTTACGCGGCTTCTACGAATTTGGGCAAGCTGTTCAAGCTGGGCAGCGAGACAGAGGCGAGCGGGACTTATACGTCATCGGTGCGCGAAGCGGCGACGGGGGCTGCGTGGGGACGGCTGTCTTGGTTGGGCGAAGGCGAGATTGAATTGCAGACGCGCAGCGGCAACACGGCTACGCCGGATGCGACGTGGGGCGATTGGTCGGCGGCGCTGACCAATGCCGAAGGCGGAGCGATCACGAGCGCGGCTGCGCGATATTTGCAATGGCGGGCTACGTTGAAGAAGGCTGCGAATAAACCCGCGCCGCGTTTGCGCGAAGTCGTCGTGTCATATCTGCCGCGCAACGTCGCGCCGAAATTGAATTCGATCACGGTGTTGCCGAGCGGTGTTGCGTTGGCTGCGTTGCCGCAACCGATGGGCGATATGGGCGCAGATTTCACGGGCGGCGAACCGGGCGCGGGGCCTGCGCCGATGCAATTGCCGCCGCGCAAGCTCTATCAACGCGGCGCGCTTTCGTTGCAATGGCAGGCCGAAGACCGCAACGGCGATACGTTGGAGTACACGATCTTTTATCGCGCGGCGTTGGGCACGGAGTTTTATCCGCTCAAGGCGACTTTCCGCGACAGCTATTACACGGTGGATGCGAATGCGCTGCCCGATGGACGCTATGTGTTCAAGGTCGTAGTGAATGACGGCTTGACGAATCCGGGAACACTCGCGCTGCGCGATGAGTTGGAAAGCGAACCGGTCGAAATTGACAATACGCCGCCTGCGGTGACCAACGACGCGCCGAAGGTTGCGAATGGGCAGGCGGAGTTGGTGTTTCGCGCGACGGATACGACTTCGATCTTGCGGCGCGCGGAATATCAGTTGGACGGCGGCGGATGGAAAGCCGTCTTTCCGACCGACGGCATCGCCGACAGCAAGCGCGAAGAGTTTGCTGTCAAAGTGACTTTGCCTGATGCACGCGCGCACGTTGTGGCCTTGCGGGTTTATGACGCGAGTGGGAATGTGGGCAGTGCGCAGGTCGCGGTAAAATAGAAGCTGTATCGCAACCTGTCAGGTTGCGGAGTTCTCGCGTTGAGCTTATTTGGGATAAAAGGGGAAGCCCTCGCAACCTGACAGGTTGCGATACATCTTTCGGAGGAATGATTTTATGAAAAGCAAAGTGATGTTGTTGGCATTGTTATTGTCGTTAGTCGGCGCGGCTTCGGCGCAGTTGATTGCGAACCGCAAGCTGTCGCCTGACGATTTGGGCGCGGCGCAATCCGAGATGAAATCGGCGGGCGGCAAGGATGCGCAGTTGGTTTACGCGACGCGGTTGGATGCGGTGACCAAAGGCACGTTCGACTCGCTCGTCATCATTTATTCGAAAGGCAGCGACCATTACGCGCTGGTCGTGCGCGAAGGGAAACGGATGATGCTCGAAACGGCCAAAGGCGCTACGGCGATCAAGGCGGGCGAACAGTTTCAGCGGATGGGGATCAAATACGAAGAAGGCAAAGCGCCGTTGCTCAGATTGTTTTCGTTGAACGGCGGGGCGCTCAAGATGACCGATTACCGATTTAACGGGACGGAGTTCGCGCTTGAGACGGGGGGAACCAAAAGTGTTTCGCAAGCTGTCCAATCTGAACGCTCAAGAGGGATAATCATTCGAGTGGATGGCTCGCGGTTCGGACTCTTTATGTAGCGCAAAGCGATTGAAGATAGAGGGTTCGTTCGCAAAACTTTCCCAAGCTGAAATTTCAAAAAGGCGAGCCATTCGCGCGAATGGCTCGCCTTTTTGGCTTTTTCGGCAGGGCAGCGCAACTGAAAATAAAAGAGTTGTTGGGTTGATGTAGAAAACTTGATGATCTTTTTATCAAGTTTTGAAAAAGATACTTGACGAATCGCAACTCAGGTTTTATCTTGCCTCCGTCGTCAGCGATGCAATTTCAAATCAGCGGCGACAATGATCCATTTGAGAAGCGAGAAAGAGGGAGGTCGAGCCGGAGCGATGACGCGCTCCGGCTCGGCGAGTTCAATGTGCTTGCCGCGCGAGGCGAGCGTTTCGTCAACTTTTTGAGGGAGGAAGACAGTTATGACTTACGTTAAAACCGCACCATTCGCAGGGTTCAAAACCTTTCAAGATGATTTCAGTCGCGTATTCGGCGATGCCTGCGCGGGCATCTTCGACAATGTTCAGGTAAATACGTGGGCTCCGCGCGTAGACGTTTTTGAAGACGAAAATGTCATCAAGCTCGTAGCCGATTTGCCGGGTGTGTCGCCGGAAGCGTTCAAGCTCTCCATCGAAAATTTCAAGCTGACGTTGAGCGGCGAGCGCAAGTTCGAGGGCGAAGAGCAAAAGGACAAATGGCATCGCGTCGAGCGTCGTTACGGCACGTTTGAGCGCAGCTTCACCTTGCCGCGCACGGTGGATGTCGAAGGCGTCAAGGCCGAGTTCAAAGAAGGCGTACTGACCGTCAGCTTGCCGAAGCGCGAAGAAGTCAAACCGCGTACGATCAACGTCGAAGTGAAGACGGTATAACGTTGAAACGCTTCATCGCAGTTGCGGCGTAACGAATGCGCAGACTTGGCTGCGATGAAATGAAGATAGGCTCCGAAGCGGTAATTTCGGAGCCTATTCTATTTGCGCTTATCAGCATTATCGCCAACGGTGACAGGTAAGTTACTATTCGGTTATGGCGACGCTAGACCGAAAAGAAATCACCGAAGCACTGGAACGAGTCGGCCAGTTGGCATTGGCACGCGGTACGAAGGTTGAATTGTTGCTGGTGGGCGGAGCGCTGATGGTGTTGAGATTTGACGCACGCGAGTCTACGCGCGACGTAGACGCTGTGATTCTCGCGCCGCGCGAAGCCGCTGTGGTTCGTGACATCGCACTCGTTGTAGCGGGAGAACGAGACTGGCCTGACGATTGGTTGAATGATGGAGCCAAAGGCTTTCTGCAAGGCGGCAACATCGGCGATCTGGTTTATACCGCGCCTGGCATCACGGTTCATTGCCCTACGTTGGGCCAATTGTTGGCGATGAAACTTTCGGCTTGGCGCGATGACGTAGACATCGCTGACGCCAAACGGCTCTTGCAGGAAATGACAGAGGATCGTGCGGAAGTATGGCAAGCGGTTGAGCCTTACTTGGTTCCAGGCGATGAACTCAAGGCGCAATACGCCTTTGCTGATTTGTGGGAGGCGCTTTATGGCGACGATTAAACAAATTGCGGAAGCCGCGTTGGCGGGCGAAGGCTTGTTGCTGCGCAGCCTCACGCAGGATTTTTTGCACGGGCAAACGGATTTGAGTTCGTGTCCGAAACCTGAGACGGAAGATGCGCGAGTGCTGACGACGGCGGCGGCGTTGCTTGAGTTGTTGGCATTGCGAGGGCGACAAGCTCCACCCGCGTGGACGAAAGACGTAGGCGCTTTGTCAGAACCGATTTATTTATTGAAAGCGGCGGCGACGATGAAACGCTTGCGGGCTTTGTGTGAAAACGAAGCGCCGGAACCGTTGCGACAGCGTGGCCTTTACGCGCCGCCCAACTATTTAGAGTTCGTTTGAGGGAAGAAGGAGGCAGTTTATGAGACTCGATAAATTCACATTGAAAGGCCAGGAAGCGATTGAATCAGCCGTCGCGTTGGCCGAGAAGTTACAACATCAACAAATCGAACCCGAACACATTTTGCTGGCCTTGCTTGAACAGGGCGATGGCGTAACGCGTCCGTTGCTGGGCAAGGTGGGCGTAAACCTGCCAGCCGTCGTCACCGAAACCGAAGCAGCGATCAAGAAGTTTCCGCAGGTGTCGGGTTTCTCGCAGCGGTTTTACAGCAACCGCACGACCAACGCGCTCGGCCAGGCGCAGAAAGAAGCCGACAAGCTCAAGGACGAATTCATCTCGACCGAACACGTATTGCTCGCCATTGTCGAAGACAAGTCGGGCGAGGCCGGGAAGATTTTGCGGCAGCACGGAGCTACGCGCGAGGCGATGGAAAAGGCGATTGAAGGGATGCGCGCGGGTGCGCGGGTGACTTCGCAAAACGCTGAGGAAAGCTATCAGGCGATTTCGAAGTATTCGCGCGACCTGACCGAACTGGCGCGGCAGGGCAAGCTCGATCCGGTGATCGGGCGCGATGACGAGATTCGCCGCGCGGTGCAGGTGTTGTCGCGGCGCACCAAAAACAATCCCGTACTCATCGGCGAACCCGGCGTAGGAAAGACCGCCATCGTAGAAGGTTTGGCGCAGCGCATCGTGTCGGGCGACGTACCGGAAACGCTAAAAAACAAGCGGCTAGTTTCGATGGACTTGGGCGCGATGCTGGCGGGCGCGAAATATCGTGGCGAGTTCGAAGAACGCTTGAAAGCCTTCTTGCGCGAAGTCGAAAAGGCCGAAGGGCAGATCATCGTATTCATTGATGAGTTGCATACGCTGGTGGGAGCGGGCGGTGCTGAAGGCGCGGTGGATGCTTCGAATATGTTGAAGCCCGCGTTGGCGCGCGGCGAGTTGCGGTGTGTGGGCGCTACGACGCTCAACGAGTATCAGAAATACATCGAGAAAGATAAGGCGTTGGAACGCCGCTTTCAGCAGGTTTACATCGGCGAGCCAAACGTGGAAGACACGATTGCGATCTTGCGCGGGCTGAAAGACAAGTACGAAACGCATCACGGCGTACGCATCAAGGACGCGGCGATTGTGGCGGCGGCTACGTTGTCGAATCGGTATATCTCTGATCGGTTTTTGCCCGATAAAGCCATTGACCTAATTGACGAAGCTGCGTCGAAGCTGCGCATCGAGATTGATTCGCTGCCGACTGAGATTGACGAAGTCGAACGCGACCTGATTCAACGCGAGATCGAACGGCAGGCCTTGATGCGCGAAGAAGACGCCGTCTCGAAAGAGCGTTTGGCAAAGCTCGAAAAAGACGTGGCGAATCTGAAAGAAAAGTCCAACGCGATGAAAGCGAAGTGGCAATCTGAGAAAGCCATCATTGACGCGATTCGCGCGGCGAAAGGGCAACAGGAAACGCTGAAAGTCGAAGCGGAAAAATACGAACGCGCGGGCGATTACGGCAAGGTGGCTGAGATTCGTTATGGCAAGGTCGCCGAGTTACAAAA
>JAYSVR010000010.1:0-8744 GCA_043718445.1 Acidobacteriota bacterium
TCGGCCTCACGCTGCATCAACTCGATTTGATTATGGAAGGCGGCCTCGACGAAATGATTGACCAAACCGTAGCCTTCTTTCAGGCCGAAAAACTGAAGCGGGAAACCGAACGGCAAGTCGCGGGCGTATAAGTGAACACGATTGCCGCAACGCTCAAACAAGCCAGCGCAACCTTGCGCGCCAACGACATCGCCAACGACCTGCTCGACGCGCAAACCCTGCTCGCACACGCGCTCGGCGTTGATCGAACTCATCTCATCGTTAATTACAATCAACCGCTCACCGACGAACAGCAAGCGAACTATCAATCGCTGATCGCGCGTCGCGCCGTTGGCGAACCGTTGCAATACATCGTCGGACAGCAGGAATTTTTCGGCCTGCCCTTTCGCGTAACGCCCGCCGTACTGATTCCCCGCCCCGAAACCGAATTGCTCGTCGAAGAAACCATCCGCCTCGCACAAGCACTCTCACACGCCCCTATCATCGTTGACGTAGGCACCGGCTCGGGCTGCATCGCCATTGCCCTCGCGCGCGAACTCGAAGACGCACGAATTTACGCGACAGATATTTCCGCCGATGCCCTCGCCGTAGCCCGCCACAACGCCACACTCAACGGCGTCGCCGAACGCATCGAGTTCATCCACTGCGATTTGCTGGCAGGCTTGCCCGCCGGATTACAGGTTGGATTGCGCGCTGATTTCATCGTGTCGAATCCGCCATACATCGCGGCGCACGAAATGGCTTCGCTGCAACGCGAAGTCCGCGAGTGGGAACCACATTCCGCTTTGACCGACAATGCAGACGGATTGAGTTTCTATCGACGACTATTCGCTGAAGCGCCACAACACCTAAAGGCAGAAGGTTATTTGCTTTGTGAGTTAGGCTATCAACAGGCGGAGGTGGTTACGGCAATGTTGAGCGCAGCGTGGTCAAAACATTATCTGTTAAACGACCTGCAAGGCATTCCACGAACGCTTGTCGCGCAAAACCACGCCGGCCTTCGTCCTAATGCAAGACCTTGACGAACCGATACCCCCATCATAGATTGCCATTGCCCCAAAGGCTGAAACTCACAGCAATATTTCAGCGGTAACAAATCACTCTTTCAGTTGTTCCTTTAATACCTACTTATTCAATTGATTGTATTCAATCTTGCTATGCCTAAAAGCGAATCAAAGTATTTGGCCTCATCTATCGTTGATAACCGTAAGCGCGGCACTGTCGGAGCATTTCTTGAGGAAAGAATTAAGCCGCAAGCTAACCTCTCTTTCGTTTCAGCATATTTCACTATTCACGCTTATCAACGATTGAAAGGAACGCTTAATAACATCGGCAGTTTAAGGTTTCTCTTTGGCGAACCTGCTTTCATACAGGCGTTGGCAGAAGAACAATCGAATCAGCGCAAGGCCGAAATTTTGGATGAATCACTCTCTATCCCCATTCAAGCGCAGCTTAATCAAAAAAGTGCTGCCATCGAATGCGCAGAATGGTTTCGTCATAAGGCTGAAATCAAGTCTATGGTTCGCCCCAATTTTTTACACGGCAAACTCTATTTAATTGAGCAAGCCAATGGCGTTAAAGAAGCGATTGCCGGTAGCTCAAATTTCACGGTGAATGGCTTGGGCTTAGGCGGCACGCCGAATATGGAATTGAACCTGATCGTCAATGATCGTCGTGACCTCAATGACCTGGAAAATTGGTTTAACGACGTTTGGCACGACGACACGGGTTTGGTTGAGGACGTTAAAGCGCGGGTGCTGGATTACTTGCACGCGCTCTCTGCCGAAAATCAGCCGCAATTTATTTATTACAAAACACTTTTTCATTTGTTCGGCACATACCTGGCCGAGCAAAAAGAAAATCAGTTGCTTGATCCGCAAGGCAAGCTCTATGACAGCGAAATCTGGGAGATGCTCTATGACTTTCAGAAAGACGGTGTGCGCGGAGCCATCAATAAAATCAATAAGCATAACGGCTGCGTGCTGGCCGATAGCGTAGGGCTGGGGAAAACTTTTGAGGCACTGGCTGTTATTAAATACTTTGAAGGGCGCAATAAAGACGTGCTGGTTTTATGTCCGAAAAATTTAGCGGCTAACTGGACGATTTATCAATCCAAGAAAAACAACCTGCTCAATCCGTTTCAAAAAGATAAATTCAATTACACCGTGCTTTATCACACTGACTTAGGCCGGCAATCCGGTAAAGCTCAAGCCGAAGGAATTGATTTCGAGACTTTCAATTGGGGCGCTTATGACTTGGTCGTGATTGACGAGTCGCATAACTTTCGGGGCAACCCACTGGAAAAAGTGAAAGACGATGGAACCCTTAAATGGAATCGCGCCAAGTGGCTGATGGAAAAAATCATCAAGGCCGGGGCTAATACCAAAGTTTTGTTACTCTCAGCCACGCCCGTCAACAACGACTTACGCGACTTGCGCAATCAGATAATGCTCATCACCGGCGGCCAACCCGATGCCTTGTATGAGAAAACCGGAATTAAACATATCGGCTCAACCCTCGAAACGGCGCAGAAACGTTTTATGGCTTGGGCTGATCGTAAGAAAAATCCGACCCGCAGCGTTAAGCAATTGCTGGAACAACTCGACACCTCGTTTTTCCGCTTGCTGGATGAATTGACCATCGCGCGTTCGCGCAATCACATCAAGAGTTTTTATGACCTGGCCGCCCTCGGCGGCTTTGCCGAACGGCGCAAGCCCATTTCGATTTATGCCGAAGTTGACACGATGGGGCGGTTTGGAACTTTCGACTCGCTGAACGAGCAAATATCGAAATATAAGCTATCCATCTTTAACCCGTTTGCTTACGTGCATAAAAACAAACGAGATAAATATGAGCCGCACGGCGCGCAAAAGGATTTTGGCTTCGCGCAAAATACCCGCGAACACTTTCTCATCGGCATGATGAAAGTGAACTTCTTGAAACGGTTAGAAAGCTCGGTCCAGTCTTTTGAAATCTCAGTTGACCGTACGCTGCGCAAAGTCGAAGGACTCATCAATCAAATCAAAAGTTTTCAGAACAGCAAAACTCCCAGCCAAAACCTGTCGCTCGATTTCGAACCTAATGAAGATGAGCGCGAAGAAAACGCTACCGAAGAGGAACAATGGCAAGTCGGTAAAAAATTAAAATACGACCTGGCAGATTTGCGCTTGAACGATTGGCTCAAAGATTTAGAGCAGGATAAAGCGGCTTTGAGTTACTTATACAACCTCGCTAATGCCATCACGCCGGAGCGGGATGCAAAATTAAAACAACTCAAAGAAGCCATTTCTCAGAAAGTCAGCCACCCGCTTAACGAGAGTAACAAAAAAGTAATCGTTTTTACGGCGTTTGCCGACACGGCGGCTTATCTTTACGACAACTTGCAGGCGTGGGCAAAAAATGAATTGGGTTTAGAGAGCGCCTTGATTACCGGCAGCTATACGCAAACGACTTTAGGGAAAAATGAATTCGGCAACATCCTCACCAATTTTTCGCCCTTGGCTAAACAGCGCGCCCGTAAACCCGCCATGCCACAAACCGGTGAAATTGACTTGCTCATTGCCACTGACTGCATTTCTGAAGGCCAAAATTTGCAGGATTGCGACTTCCTCATTAATTACGACATTCATTGGAATCCGGTGCGCATCATCCAACGGTTCGGACGCATTGACCGTCTGGGCAGCAAAAATAAACAGATTCAGTTAGTCAATTTTTGGGCGACGAAAGATTTAGATAATTACATCAACCTGAAAAACCGCGTCGAAGCGCGCATGGCTTTGGTGGATGTCACCGCCACGGGCGAAGAAAACATTCTCAACCCCGAACAACTCGAAGACCTCATTGAAGAGGATTTGAAATATCGCAATCAGCAACTCAAACGCCTCAAGGAAGAAGTGCTGGATTTAGAAGAAATGAGCGAATCGGTTTCGCTCACTGATTTCACGCTCGATGATTTTCGGCAAGACCTGGTTAGCTTTCTCAACGTGCATCAAGCGGAGCTGGCCGCCGCGCCGCTGGGGCTTTACGCCGTCGTACCCTCGCCTGCAATCAATCATTCGGCCTATCAGGGCAAGGTGTTTTCTGAGTTGGAAAAAAGCACCATTCAACCCGGTGTGATTTTTTGCCTGCGGCAAAAGGGCGAAACCGAATCCGGCGAAACCGTGAACCCGTTGCAGCCCTTTTTTCTGGTTTACCTACACCACGACGGAACCGTGCGGTTCAATTACACGAATTCCAAACAGGTGCTCGAAATTTTCCGCCTGCTTTGCGAAGGCCAAACCGAGCCGCTGGCCGACCTGTGCAAAATTTTTAATCAGGCGACCGACAATGGGCAGGACATGTCTGATTACGCCGACTTGTTGAAAAAAGCCGTGGCCGAAATCGCCAACGTATACAAAAAACGCAGCACAGCAAAATTAACCTTTGACCGCAACGCGGTGATTGCTCCGCGCGCGCAACAGGTTACCCCGTTGTCAGATTTTGAATTGATTACCTGGCTGGTGATTGACTGAACACATTGAAACCCAAGTTTGGAGAATTCGCTTTCGCCGCGTATGCGGCGGCTGAATTTAGCCGTGATTTGTCATTACCCAAATCTTTTCACGAAACGTGCAGTTGGTTTTCAGCCCGCGAATGCGGGCGGTAGCATAAAGCCTGGGGTGAAAGGCGTGAGCCGTAACCCCAGGGCAGTAAGCCAAAAGATTCCTTAGCCCGCGAAGTGGGCGGTAGCCGGTAAAACCATACGCATTTTCGTGTGACGAACTATCGCCCGCCTTCGCGGGCTAGCGCCTAAATTTTGCGCTTTTCCTGGGGTTTCGCGCATCTGCGCTCCACCCCCAGGCTTTATGCTACCGCCCGCATTCGCGGGCTAAAGCAGTGCAAAGATTTGGGTAATAACAAAGCTGTAACACCGCGCCCCGTTGGGGCTGAGATAGGCATCCCATTATGCTCGACCTGCTCGCCGCTATTCAGACTTCATTACAGTCATTTGCCGAAGGCAATTTGACCGACAACGCTTTGGCGTTTTTTCGCACGTTGGGTTATGTCAGCGAACGCCAGCAACCGCTGGCCGAAAAAACGTATGCGGGATTTGCCGCGACGTTCGTGCGGGACGAAGCCAACTTTAACCAAAAGACCGCGCTGGTTGAACAGTGGCGTTACGCAGACTTTCTCTTTCAGCTTACCGAATCGGAACTCAGCGACCAGCAGGTGATATTTCAGCGCACGGGCATTGACGAACGCATCACGTCCTATTTGTTTTTTGCCTTCGAATTGACGGGAGCCACCTATAGCCGCACGGCGTTCAGCCAGATTACGCGCGAAATGAACAAGGTCTTTTCGATTCCGGTGATGGTGTTATTCAAGTACGGCGAATGCCTGACGTTGGCCGTCATTGATCGCCAGCCCCACAAACGTGATGAAGCCAAAGACGTATTGCGCAAGGTGACGCTCATCAAAGATATTCGCTGCACCCAGCCGCATCGCGCACATCTTGAGGTTCTCGAAGATTTATCGCTCCCCAAACTCAGCGGCAAATTCAGCCTCACCAACTTTCTTGATTTGCATCAGGCGTGGCAAAAAGTTCTCGACACCAAAGAACTCAACAAACGCTTTTTCAAGGAACTCGCCAATTGGTATTTCTGGGCGGTGGATAACGTCACCTTTCCGGCTGACGAACAAGAAAACGAAGCCGTGCGCAATGCCACCAGCGTGATTCGGCTGATTACGCGGTTGATGTTCGTCTGGTTTTTGAAGGAAAAAGGCTTGGTGGCTGACCAGTTGTTTGAGCAGCGCCAGCTTAAAGCCTTGCTGCATTTCAAGGATGAAAGCACTTATTACAAAGCCATTTTGCAGAACCTGTTTTTCGCTACGCTCAATTCGGCGATGGGCGAGCGCAAATTTATTGCGGAAAGTGCCAGCGGCAGAAATAGCCAGCATTTCGTTCATAACGTATTCCGTTATCGCCAAGCCTTTCAACAACCGGAAACGACCATTGCCGAATTGTTTGAGCCGATTCCGTTTTTGAATGGCGGATTGTTTGAATGCTTAGACAAAGAGACCGACGCGGGGCGCATTCGTGTGGACGGTTTTTCTGACCACGCGAAAAACGTCTTGCGCGTACCCGATGAGTTATTTTTCGGCGCGGAACGCGACATTGAGTTAAACGAGGTTTACGGCACGAAGAACAAGAAATACAAAGTGCGCGGACTGCTCAACATTCTGAACAGCTATAAATTCACGATTGCCGAAAACACGCCGATTGAAGAAGAAATCGCGCTCGACCCTGAATTGCTGGGCAAGGTGTTTGAAAACCTGTTGGCGAATTACAACCCCGAAACCCGTACGACGGCGCGCAAACAGACGGGCAGCTTTTATACGCCGCGCGAAATCGTCAATTACATGGTTGATGAATCGCTGATCGCTTATCTCAAGACCAAGCTGCAAACCGAAACCGAAGGCTGGTCGGGCGGCTTTCAGGCTTTTAACGACACGCAGCCCAATTTCTTCGGCAATGAAATGCGCCGCCAACAGGCGTTTGAGATTCCGTTAAATCGCTGGCACGGGCAGGACGAAGCGTTAGAAACGGCCTTGCGCGCTTTGCTCTCTTATCAAAATGCGCCGCATCCTTTCACCGCCAACGAAACCGAAATCCTCATCCGCGCGATTGATGACTGTAAGATTCTCGATCCGGCTTGCGGTTCGGGCGCTTTCCCGATGGGCATTTTGCTCAAGCTCGTACACCTGTTGGAAAAGCTCGACCCTGACAATGCGAAATGGAAAGAGTGGCAAAAGCTCAAGGCTATCGCCGAAACCAAAGCCGCCTATGACATCGGCAATCAAAGCGAACGCGAAGACCGCCTCAAAGAAATCAGCGAGATTTTTGAAGACAATTCCAGCGATTACGGACGCAAGCTCTTCCTCATCGAAAATTGCATTTACGGCGTAGACATTCAGCCCATCGCCATTCAAATCGCCAAGCTCAGGTTTTTTATCTCGTTGATCGTAGACCAGGATTTCAACGACGACCCAACGCGCAATCGCGGCATTCGTCCGCTGCCCAATCTCGAAACCAAGTTTGTCGCGGCCAATACGTTAATCGGATTGGAAATGACTGGCTTGAAACCCGACGGCATCAACCAACTGGAACAGCAACTCAAAGAAGTGCGCGCCAAACATTTCGGCGCGCGCACACGCAAGACCAAAGAAAAATACCGCGACGAAGATAAACGATTGCGCGGCGCCATCGCGGCGCTCTTAACCCAGGCGGGCTTCCCCGCCACCAGCGCCAATCAAATCTCTGGCTGGAACCCTTATGACCAAAACACCAAAGCCGATTGGTTCGACGCTGAATGGATGTTCGGCATTGATCAGGGTTTCGGCATCGTCATCGGCAACCCGCCGTATGTGCGAGCTGATTCCGGTGACGAACATTTAGAACTTCGTAGGAAGCTGGAGAAAAGCAAACAGTTTGAAACCCTATGGGAGAAATGGGACTTGTATATTCCCTTTATTGAAATAGGCTACAAGGCGCTGAAGAAAGATGGCATTACCACAATGATCGTTTCTGACGCTTATTGCCACTCAAAATACGCGCAGAAATCTCAAGACTGGTTTCTCAAGAATAGCAGGATATTAGCTCTTGATTTTTTGAGTAACCTGCAAGTGTTTGAAGCAGGTGTCCACAACATTACTTATTTTTTCCAGAAAGCTGAAGGAAGGAACAACCAACCCAAACGGCGTTACCACAAGCTAGAGTTTGGCGATATTGAAATGCTTCCGACTGAAGCTCAATCGAATTTAACTCGTCGAGTATTTTTCCCAGAAGAAAAGCCTTCACAATTAATTATTACTCCAACCACATTACTAAAAGACATCTGTTACATAAGCAAAGGGATGGCTGTTCACGCGAATGAAAAGCTCGCCAAAGGCGCTTTTGAGTTAAATGACCTTGTGCGAAATAACAAAGACGCTGAACATCCTAAGCCTTTTGTGGAAGGAAAACATTTAGCGCGTTGGCTACCTCTCACGCAAAAATGGATTGAGTGGGGAACAGAGCGCGCACCTGCTATGTTTAGCCGTCCAACCTTCCCTCAAATATATGAAGTTAAAGAGAAGCTCATCTCTGTAGATATGTCTGCTGGCATTGGGCAACTAAAGGTTTGCTACGACAAGGAACAACTCTTTCACAATCATTCTGCCTGGTCTTTTGTTCCGTGGAATGCGCTTCGTGGCGTAAAAAATAATTCGCTAAAGAAATCAGCAAGATACCGCAACGAAAAACCTTTTCGCCCCGATTTACCGAAACGAGAAGAACTGGAAAAAACGAGTGAGAAATTCAGCGTTAAGTTTTTGCTGGCAGTGATGAATTCGAGATTTGCCTACGATTTTTTGCGAGCGAACCGAAGAAGTAACATCCATCTGTATCCAGACGACTGGAAACCTTTGCCTATTCCCAACGCCACCGCCACACAGCAAGCAACCATTGCCGCCATCGTAGAAAAAATCCTCGCCGCCAAAAAAGCCGACGCGAAGGCCGATACGCAAAAATGGGAAGCTGAAATTGACGTGCTGGTTTATCAGCTTTACGGCTTGACGGCGGCAGAGATTGCGCTGGTCGAAGGCGGCAATGCATCCGCCAATCATTCAACGGCTGCGCCGCCGGAGGAGAATTGACGCGGCCTTCGTGTCCGTAGCCCGACCGTTAGCGAGGGCTACCTCGGCATTGCGCCCGTTGGTGATGATTA
>JAYSVR010000091.1:0-2639 GCA_043718445.1 Acidobacteriota bacterium
CCAGTCGTTAGCTTGAAAGCGGCGGCGTGAATGAGTTTCGCAAAGTGATGAAAACCAAAGCCTACGCCTGGAATGAGGAGAAGAATGAAAAGCTGGAAGCCGAACGCGGCATCTCGTTCGAGGAAGTAGTGCTGAACATCGCTGACGGAAACCTGTTGGATTTGGTGACGCATCCGAATCAGGAGAAATATCAGGGGCAAAAGATTTTTATCGTCGCCGTTCGGAACTATGCTTATCTCGTACCCTTCGTCGAGAATGACGACGAGATATTTCTGAAGACGATCATTCCGAACGGCAAAGCGACGCGGAAGTATTTGGGAGGCCAAAGTGACCAAACCGAAAATGAGTAGTCTCAATCTAGAAGAACGGGAAATCGCGGAATCGTTTGAACGCGACGAGTGGCAAAGCGTAGCTACGTCGGATGAGTTGAGCCGCTACCAAACGCTGGCGGCGGCGGCGGCGGTGAGCAACCAACATCAGGTGAGCATCGCCTTTCCAACTGACGATCTGGAAGCGATTCAAAAGAAAGCGTCGGAAGCAGGCATCCCTTATCAGAGCCTCATCGTGAATATCGTTCACCAATTCGTGGTGAGTGAAACGCCTTAACGCTTATCACAGCGGCATCGTTTGGGAAGTCGGCAAGTTTGCTTGAAAACAGGATGGACCAATTGAGTTGACGGCTTCGCGGCTCCGCCGCAGTGATGTGTGAAAAGGCTGCGCCTTTTCAGGCGAATGGTGAATGCTTCGACGGGCTATGCCCGCAACGTCGCGGCGCAACCAAGCCCTTGAGGTAAGGAAAAACCATTCGCTTACATCACCAATGACAGCGTGGGCGTAGCCCGAATCAAGGTTTTCGCCATCCGGCAAGTCAGAGACTTGCCGCACATCACTGCGGCGAAGCCGCAAGAAAACGACCCTTTAATGTGACCGCAATTTAATGTAGCGATGATAATGTTTAATCGGGATAGCTATGACAGCAAGTGAATTAAAAGCGATGTATGAGCAAAAGACCGGGCAGCTTTGGAACGACGACCAAGGCATCCTATGGCTCATGCAAAATTATGAGCAGCTTGAAATCTATACCCGACATGAAACGACGAGAATGACGGCTTTTGTTACGCTTTCCGACAAAGGTAATTGGCTTGCGCAACAACCCTGCCGCATTTGCAATTCGGATTGCCCTATAAACATCGCACCAGTTCGAATTAAACCTGAATCATGGCAATCACTAGATTGCATAGATAAAGCAGCATTTAAAGACGCAGTTCGCGGACGATTCTTGGCTAGTAATCATTTTAAGCCCTATGAAGGGGCAGTTTGTTTAACAATACTTTTTGTATGCAGCGCTCAAAGAAACGCAAGAGATTTAGACAACATGGCAAAATTGCTAATGGATTCAATAAAAGACGTCATCATGGGAGATGACAAACATGTTGATCATTTGAATCTTGTTCGACTCAAACATGAAGGAGAGGAAGAATTCGTCACGCTACGAATTGCTAATTCCAAGCTCAACAATCATGACGACGCAGTTCTTCCTAAATTGAGGCATTCATGGGAAGGCATGGAACTCCTAAAGATTGAAAATTTTAGATCGTGTAACTAGAACGACGAGTAAACCAAAGAGGTACGTTATGAACTATCCAACCTACATCGGCGAACAACTCACGGCGTTGATTCAGACGGTACGTCGTCAGCGCAATTTATTGTTTTGGTTGCGGGGGCTGGCGATTTTGCTGGCCGTAGCGGCGGGCGTGCTGTTGCTCGTAGGTTGGGCGGCTTACAAACAACGCTTCAACAGCGGCGCGTTGATTGGGTTGCGCGTGGGCGCGTTGGTCGCGGTCTTGGCTACGGCGTGGTTGGCGTTGTGGCGTCCGTTGCGGCAGCGGGTGAGCGATGGGCAGTTGGCGCGCTTGATCGAAGAGAAAACGCCGGGCTTGGATGACAGTCTGGTCAGCGCGATTGAATTCGCCGAGAACGATAAACGTACGCTCACGTCGGCGGCGATTTTTGAACGGCTGAACGCGAAGGCCAATCAGTCGGCGCATAACGTAAACCTCGACGCCATCGTACCGCGCAAACGGTTCTGGCAATACGGCGGCGCGGCCTTTGCCAGCGTAGCTCTTTTCGTCAGCGTGTTGCTGTTTGGGCCGCAAGAAATTCGGAAGGGTTTAACCGACATTGTTACGCCAGGCATTGACGCCGCGACAACCGATAAAGATGCGTTGAAGATTACGCTCAAGCCGGGCAATGCGCGCGTGCCGAAAGGTACCGATCAAAAGATCGTGGCGACTACGGTGAACCTTGAAGCCGAGACGTTGACGATCTTTACGCGCAAGGCGGGCGCGGGCGATGACCAGTGGGTAGGCGCTCCGATGGAACCCGCCAAAGCCAAAAACGAATTTCAGCACTTCATCTTCAACATTCAGGAAGACACAGAGTATTTCGCCGAAGCGCCCAACGTTAAATCTGAAATCTATAAATTCACCGTTGCCGATTTGCCTTATGTGAAACGGATTGATTTGGCTTATGACTATCCGGCTTACACGGGGCTGGGGCGCAAGGTCGTCGAAGACACGGGCGAGATTGCGGCGTTGGCGGGTACGAGCGTGCGCGTGATGGCTTATCTGACGCATCGC
>JAYSVR010000092.1:0-7765 GCA_043718445.1 Acidobacteriota bacterium
CGGATTCACCGTGCCCGGCGGCATGAAGGCTTTCGAGCGTTCGACATACGCGATGACCTGCGCGAGCGCCTGGCTCATATCCGTGCCCGGATGAAAGAAAAGTTTGATGAGACCTGTGTTTTGAATGGATTTCGACTCGACGTGTTCGATGCCCGCGACATAAAGAAAATGGTACTCGTAATACGATACGAGAAAGCTTTCCATCTGTGACGGATCCATCCCGCCATAAGGCTGCGCGACATAAATCACCGGCAGATTCAGCGTAGGAAAAATGTCTACGGCCATGCGTGAGTAGGCGAGACCTGCGCCGAGCGCGATGGCGATGACGACGACGAGAATGGTGAAAGGGCGACGGAGCGCGGTGTTAATGAGCCACATGGGTTATGAATGAATGGTGAAAGCAGTGAGTCAAGGTGAAGGAGAATATCTGTTTAAGCGTCTGACCAAACCTGTGTTTCAAGCCAGTCTTCCACTTCACTTGCTTTGGGAGGATTCTTTTTGAGCGAAGCAATCCATTCTTTCTCAAATTGTTTCCCTGCGTCTTTCATGCGTTGCGGCACATCATCAGGCCAGTTGAGAACGCGCAGGATTACTTCTTCCTCATCGTGAAAGGCGTAGCCGACAAAAAACGGATGCGCGCGTCGCAGCTGACAAAAGGCATCGGCGGCGACTAAACGTTCAACGACTTTCCACAGCACAATGCGTACGTTGCCGTCGAGATAATCATCGTCGCCTTCATTTCGCTTGGGATATTTCTGTTGATAGTTTTTGCTCTCAACCAAACGCTGCCAAGCGGGAAACTGAATCTCTGCGTATTCCTGAAAAGCGAAATCACCTGAATTGGTATTGAGAAGCGAGATGGCAGGCGTGTTAATTCCATAGCGCGCGTTGCGCCACGCTTCATCAAACTTCATATATCGTTGGCGGCCTTCAAGCGCGAATTGTTCTAATTGCTTGGCAGATTTTATCGAGTTATCAAGCGTGTCGAACGCCAGAAAGACGTAACCGTAACGAGGTTCGCTGTCGAAGAACACCGAGCAAATGAGTTCGTCGGGAAAGGCACGCGCAAATTTCTTGATGGCAGCTTGGCTCCACTTGAAGATGCGGTCTTCGGTTTTATTCCAATCAATCATTGCTTTGTTGCATTGGAAGGTGGTCACAAATCGTGACCACCTTCGCCTCTTCGTCGCGTAGCGACGGCTGACTTTAGCCGTGGGTTTTCAACCCACGGAAAGGGCGGAAATAATTTCCGCGTCGCGTAGCGACGCTTGATGAATTGCGCAGGCGACGTAATGAAGAACAACGCGACCGCTTATTTTCACGGTCTGTTGGGAAACGAAATGCCGTGGTAACGAAACGCTTCAGGCGTCGCTACGCGACGCGGGGAACATTCGTCGCACCTTACGTGGGTTGAAAACCCACGCCTAAATTCAGCCGTCGCTATGCGACGAAGAAGTGCGCGCTTAACATCGGTTGTCTCTTACTGACTGCGTTGTGCTTGAACCGCCGCGAACTGATCGAGAAACGGTTTGAGATCGCCATTCAACTTTGCCGCTTGCAACAAGGCACGCCACACATTCAAGCGCGCGACCGCTTCATCAATTTCGGCTTGGGCCAGCGCACGTTGCGCGTCGGCGATTTCGGTGATGTTGGTCAGGCCGTGTTCATAACGCACCTTTGCTAGCTTGAGCGTTTCGCTCGCCGCATTGACTTGCGCGGGCGTATTCGCCGCGATCTGCCGCGCCGTTTCGATCATGGTTTTCGCGCGCGCCTCTTGCGCCTTGAGCGTATTCACCACTTGATCGTAGCGCGCCTGTTCCGCCGCTAAATTAAACCCTTCGACTTTGCGTTGCGCCTTGAGCTTGAACCAGTCCGACACGTTCCACGTCATCGTGAAGCCCGTCGCATAGTTAAACGTATCGGGAAAGAAGCCGCGCGCTTCGCGGAACGTGCCGTCGAGCCGCGCGCCGGTGCCGCGCCCAAAGACGGCGCTTTGCCAGTTGAATTTCGGATAGAAAGATTTGTCGAGCGTCAGTTGGCGCGCGCGGACTACGTCAATCGCTGCGGTTTGCGCCATGGCGAGCGGATGCGCGCCGAGCGTTTTATTTTCTACAGGAGCAGGCGCGGGTGTGAATTCAAGCAGCGGGCCATGGTCAATCTGTTTGAGGTCGCCGGGTTGGCCGATCCATTCGCTCAACGTGATGCGTGCGAGTGCGGCTTGCTGTTCGGCTTGAATGATCTGGTTTTTGGCGGTGATGACTTCGACGGTGATGCGGGTAACGTCAGAGCCGGGGCGCAGTTGATTGTCGGCGAGCGCCTTGACCGCTTGGATGAATGTCTCTTGCCGGTCGAGGTTGGCGCGCGTGACACGTACGGCTTGCTCGGCAGCGACGGCAGCGAGAAAGGCGTCAACGGCGGCGAGTGTCGCTTCGAACTCAGACAACTCGGCTTGTGCTTTGGCCTGCTTGCTCGCGGCTTGCGCGAGATTGATTTGCGACTGGCGCAAGCCGAAATCGAACGGCTCCCACGAGACGAGCAAGCCAGCCGCGCTGCCCCACGTACTGCGCGCGGTGCGTTCGCCCAAGTCGGGGCCAGAGATTGAAGGCAAGGTGCTTTGCGGCAACAGCACGCCGAATACGTTATTGCGCGAAGAGCGGTTTTCCTGCGCGAGCAATTCGGTACGCGGCAGCGTGAGGTTGACGCGCGTGAGTTCTATGTTGGCTTCGGCGGCCTGTTGCGCAGCGCGCGCGGCGCGAATCGCCGGATAGTTTTTTTGCGCGAGTTCGATGGCTTGTTCCAAACGCAACGGTTGCTCTTGCGCACGGCTCGCAGCGTGACAGCCCAACACGATGAACCAACCCAGCCACAGCTTTCGATAAGACATAGATTTTTCGTGAATGAATGCGGGTGAAAAAGTCTGTAGCGGTTCGCTTGGCGAGGCAGAAGAGAGAATACGGAACAAACAGAAATAACGGAACAAACGGAAACAGATAAGCCTTTGCATCTTTCGTCTGTTCCGTTATTTCTGTTTGTTCCGTACTCTTTCTTTTGTCTCTTGCCTTGAACGCACTTCAGTCGAATTCGATAACGATGCCTGCGCGGGGACGCGAACTGAACCTGGAGAAAAGATTCGCCAGCCGTTTGATGAGGCCGTACTTTTGCACAAGCCTGCGTTGCCCCGCGTCATATTCTGTTCCATCACGTTGCGGGTCAATGATGCGAGCGCGGCCTTCGATCCACGCGCCATGTACTTTTCCGCGTGCGTCACAAGGGGCTACGCGAATGCGCGGGTTGTTGCGAATGCGCTTGACCTTGTAAGCATCAGCCAGCGAGTAGCCGAAGAACGTGCCTTCGTGTTCGACAAACCAGATCGGCGTTTTTACGCCCGTGCCGTCTTTCTTAAACGATTCGAGACTGAGATATTTTTCGTTAGTGAATTGCGCGAGCTTGTTCATTCAGCAGACTCCTCATCAAAGTTTGATTTGTTGCCGAGCGCGCGCACCTTGCGCGACACGATGTCATAGCCGAAGCCGCGCCGCAGCAAATAATCAAACAGCTTCTTGCTCTCTGCGCGCGAAGCCGGTGCGCCTTTCAGTCGCAGCCGTTTTTCGATGGTGCGATCAAGCAGGCTTTCTTCGCTTTGTTCTTCGTAAGCGTTTTCGAGCGCCTGTTGGACGGTCGTGTCGTCGAGTTGCTGGCGCTTGAGGTCTTGCCGCAAGCGCGTCTTGCCTAATGGTTTGAACGACAACCGTGAACGCGCGAAGCTCGCGGCAAATTGTTCGTCATTCAAATAACCGAGTTCGAGCAAACGTGCGATGACTTGTTCGACGATGGGTTCGTCGGCTTTTTCGAGAAGGCGTTCGCGCAGTCGTGCCACGCCGCGCGGCTTGGCGGCGAGCAGGCGAAAGGCGCGCGCCAGCGTTTTTTCATACGCGGTTTTGGGCGCTTCGGGCGGCTTGTCAGCTTGTTGTGAAGTGCTTTTACGCGAGCGGAACATAGACGCGAGGCAGAATGCAGCAAGCGTTTACCGCAGCGCAAGGGGCGTGCTATATTCGGGCTTACTCGCCAATCCTTATATTTCACGGCTTTTGCAAGACTTCTTCTGTAGCACAAGATGGTATCTTGTGCGGCTGAGTTCGTGCTAAAGCTGCGGCACAAGATACCATCTTGTGCTACAACGCATTTAAGAAAAGAAACGAGGTCGAAACACCCATGTCAGGGCATAGTAAGTGGCATACGATTAAGCACAAGAAAGGCGCGCTTGATGCCAAGCGCGGCAAGCTGTTCACCAAACTCATCAAAGAAATCACGATCGCGGCGCGTAGCGGCGGCACGGGCGACATCACTCAGAATGCGCGGTTGCGCAAGGCTGTGACCGACGCCAAAGCGGGCAATATGCCCGCCGAAACGATTGAGCGTGCGATCAAGCGCGGCACGGGCGAACTCGAAGGCGTGCAATACGACGAGATCACTTATGAAGGTTACGGCCCGGGCGGCGTAGCGGTGATGGTCGAAGTCACGACCGACAACCGCAATCGCACGGTCGCAGAAATTCGCAGCACGTTCGCCAAGAACGGCGGCAATATGGGCGAAACGGGTTCGGTCGCGTGGATGTTCAATCGCAAGGGACAAATCATTCTCGAAGCCAATGCCAAAGGCGAAGACGAGATGATGGAACTCGCACTCGAAGCCGGCGCCGACGACTTTCAGGCCGAAGAAGACAGCTATCAGATTTTGACTACGCCGGAAGATTTTTTGACCGTACTCGACAACGTCAAGGCCAAAGGCTTGGAACCGCTTTCAGCCGAAGTGGCAATGATTCCGATCAACACGATTGAGCTTGAGTCGTCGTTGGTGAAATCCATGATGAAACTCTATGACACGCTCGACGATCACGACGACGTTCAAAACGTGTATATGAATTACGAGCCGAGCGAAGCGGACATGGAATAGCGGTTATGAAACTCAAGCGGCGCGGCGCTGAAACCGGCAGCGGATTTCAGGAAGCCATCAATCAGGTCAATGAGGCTTATGAACGATTGGGCCGCGCCTGCATTACGCGTAAGGCGATTCCGGGAAAGTATTTGATTGAACGCGGCGAGTCACGGCGAGGGCTTGCCGTTCCTGCGTTTGAGGTGGCATCGAACGGCGCGCAGCCGCGCGTCACCGCCGCCGAAGTCGTGCGCGTAGCCAAAGATAATAAAGTGAATGACTGGCGGCGCTTCATTCCTGAATCGAAAGCCGAGCCGGATTACGGCGGCGTGCTGGCTCCTGATGGTCGCGCGATTTTTTATGACGCGAAGACGACCAAACGCGACGTGCTGGATTTCGATAACTTGCATGCGCATCAGGTTCACTTTCTCGAACGCATGGCGCGGCTGGGCGCGGTCGCGGGCTTTCTCGTAGAGTTCAGCGCCCACCGAACCGTTTATTTTTTGCCCGCGCAAGTGCTGGCGCGTTGGCGCGATGAAGCCGCGCGCAAAAGCTTGCCTTACCAATTCTTTGCCGACACGTTGACGGTTGCCCCAGCCGGTAAAGGACTCGTCCTGTTCGATTACCTCACGGCGATGGCCGCGCAGGAAAAACAATATGGCTGCGATTTCGCGCAGCTTGATTTGATTCACACGGCGGCACGTACGCGCCGCAAACTGATTAGTCGCTAATTCCACGAGCCACGCCGACGTAAGCCGACGTAGTTTCAGCTATTAACTCGGAACGTTCGCCAAACGTTTCTTTTCAGTCATTGGAGGCCATCCTATGTTTTCCCGCATTCTGTTGTTCTGTCTTTTATTGTTTTGTGTTGTGCCCAGCTTCGCGCAAAAGAAACGTAAGATTTTCATTCCCGGTCAGCCTGCGGTCGTATTCGATGATCGAATGTCGGCTCTGCGTGCCGAGCCAGATGTGAAAGCCGCGTTGCAACAGCGCCTTTCGCGCGGACGCGCCATAGGTGTGTTGGGCACTGCGAAAAACAAAAGCGGTTCGTCCTTCCTGCGCGTAGCCGTTTCGCGCAACGTGCGTGGTTGGATTCTTTCCGCCGCCATTGCGCGATTGAACAGCGTTGCCGATGGCGAAAAGATGCTGGCGGCGATTGCCGCGACGAGAGACGATCTGCAAAAGATGCGAATGGCGCGAGTGTGCGCCGACAGCTTGCGGATGCCAACGATTGCGCCGCGTGCGTTGTTGGCGTTGGGGCAAGCGGCTGAACACGCCGCCGAAAAACTCAGCCGCGATGCCGACCGTCGTCTGGGCGATAAAGTACCCGACGGCGACATCAACAAACGCGATTTTGAATTGAGCTTCAACGGATTGGATCGTTTCAATCGCGCGGGCGTGATGTTCGATTACGACGAAGCGAAAGACGTGTTTGTTTACGACGGTGCGGCCTATCGTGAATTGCTGCGCCGCTATCCGCGCAGCGCTGAAGCCACCTCAGCCCGCGAACGTTTGGCTGCGTTAGGCAAGGCGCAATGAGACATTGACCGCGTTGCCGATTTCAGAAAAGCCGCGTTACACTGCCCGCGTTTCCATCGCAGTTTTCGAGGAGGTAGTTTTTATGCAAGAAGCTCGCGCCATCCAACCTGCACTTACCCGTGTTCCGATTAATCCGTTTTTGCCCGAAGCCATCATGCGCCAATACGGCTTGACGAAGCTGCCTACGCAAGACGAACTACCTTGCAGTGACGGAGAACCTATGGAAACCCAATACCACGTATTGCAAATGTATTTGTTGATTGAGACGCTCAAATTGCACTGGCAAGACCGCCAGGATGTATTTGTCGGCGGCAATATGTTCGTTTACTTCAGCCCCACGCAATCGCGCACCGAAGATTATCGCGGCCCTGATTTTTTCGTGGTGCAAGGTGTCAAACATCGGCGGCGTAAGAGTTGGGTGGTTTGGGAAGAAGGCGGCAAAGGACCTGATGTCGTGATCGAATTGCTCTCTGACACAACGGCGCATAAAGACCGCAACGAGAAAAAACTGGTCTATCAAAACAAGCTGCGTGTGCCGGAATACTTTTTATTCGATCCGATCAACGGCGACCTCGAAGGCTTTAGGTTACGGGATGGAGTTTACGAACCGATTCAACCCGATGAACGAGGTCGCTTGGTGAGTGAGCAATGCCAGTTGGCTTTGGTGCGTTGGGAAGGGGTTTTCAGCAGAGAAAATTCACTCTGGCTGCGGTGGGAAACATTGAGCGGAGAGTTGCTGTCTACGGCAAGAGAGGACTCGCGGCGGGCAATCGAAACCGCGCAAAGCGTAACGGAAGCCGCTCTAAGTGCTGCACGACGTAACGCAAAACTCGAAGCCGAGTTAGCGCAATATCGCAAGCAGTTCGGCGCTTTGCCGGAGTAAGTCAGATGCGAATCATCAATCACGCTAATTTGTCTGACGAAACTTTGACCGCACTCGAAGCGGTTGTGCCTGCGCACGGCACATTGATGGAAGTCGTCGCGTGGGGACGGCAGTTGCATCAGCCGGTGTTTTTGCAGGAAACGATTGCGCTGGATGAATACACGCACGAAGTCTTGCTGCGATGGCGTGACGGGCTGTGGCTGGTTTACAGCACTTCGTGACACGGAACCATCGCGGCGGTCGCCGTATGGAATCATCAACCGAGTGCGGAAGAGTTATTGACGGAACGTTTGAAAACCGGTTGGACGGTGACGCCGAGTTTGCTGCGCGATGGCGCGCAGGTCTTAGGCGTCGCGTGCAACTTGCATTGAAAGGCGGAACGGGGAGCGTCAGCGACCTGAGCCTCGGCAA
>JAYSVR010000093.1:0-26007 GCA_043718445.1 Acidobacteriota bacterium
GAATTGAGAATGATGATGGCAATAAACATGCCCTGACGGAAGCTGTTCGCGCGACGCGAAATTTACGATATGCCCATATTTTTCATCGCAACAAGTCTAAAGATTTCGACCACACTCCACGCGGACGCCAGACTCCACAGGCGATTCTGCGACTCACTCCCACTCCCTAGGAATCACCCAAAAGAAATTATGATGAAACGAATTATTGCCGCTTTGTTAGTCATCGCCTTGTTTGCTCCGTTCACCGATCAACCGGCCAGCGCCGACACACGCCCCGCGCCTGAAGACAAAGGTGCAATCGGACTCGCGTTGCTCTTGCGCCGCCTGCAAACCATCGCCAGCGTATTGCACACCGCCGCGCATCCTGACGATGAAAGCACCGAGATGCTCGCCTATTGCGCGCGCAAGGAAGGCGCACGTGCGGCTTATCTCTCGCTCAATCGCGGCGACGGCGGACAGAACGGCATCGGCCCCGAATTGTGGGAAGGCCTCGGCGTATTGCGCACCGAAGAGTTGCTGGCTTCGCGCAAGCTTGATGGCGCGGAACAATACTTCACGCGCGCGATGGATTTCGGCTTCACGCGCTCGCCCGAAGAGACGCTGCAAAAGTGGAACAAGGAAGAAGTGTTGGGCGATATGGTGCGCGTGATTCGTCGCGTGCGTCCGCTGGTTGTCGTCAACGGATTCAGCGGCACGGCGCAAGATGGCCACGGACAACATCAGGTCGCGGGCTTGCTCACGCCCGAAGCCATCAAGGCCGCAGCCGATCCCGCGCGCTTTCCCGAACAAATCAAACAAGGCTTGCCACCGTGGCAGGTGTTGAAGTTTTACGCGCGCCGTTTCGGACAAGGCCAGCAAGGCCCGCGCGCTGAATTCGACGCGGGCGCATTCGATGCCGTCATCGGGCGCTCTTACATGGAAATCGCCGCCGACGGACGCAGCCGCCATCGCTCGCAGGATTTCGGTCAAGTGCAACCGCGCGGCACATTCGTGCGCAGCTTTCCGCGCTTGGCTACGTTTGGCGCGCTGGCGAACACGAAATTGCCGGATGTCGAAAAGTCTCTCTTTGAAAGCATTGATGTCAGCATCAGCGGCATCGCCGCGCTCGCGGGCAAAGACGGCGAACGCTTGCTGCCTGCGTTGAAAAGCATTCAAGCGCACGCCGCCAAAGCCTTATCTGAATTTCGCATCGAACATCCTGATTTGATCGCGCCACATCTAGCAGCGGGCTTGCGCGAAACGCGCGCCTTGCGCGAGTCCTTGAATACATTGGGTGGCAATCTCGATCCGGCGACCAAAGCGACGGTGGATGGATTGCTTGCGCAAAAGAAACTGCAATTCGCTGCGGCGCTCGCCAAAGCGCACGGCGTCATCGTTGACGCACTGAGCAACACTGAACTTGTCGCGCCCGGCGAAGCCGTCGAAGTCACCGCCAACGTTTTCGTAGGCGTGAAAGGCGCAACGCAGCCTACGGCGACCATCAACCTTTACGGCCCGAAAGGCTGGCAGATCGGTGTCGCCGCTCCCGAAGTCGAAGCGCCGAGCAACGTGCCTGCGTTCTTCCGCAACCGCGAGACAGCCGACGTTAAAGAACGATTCAAAGCCGTCGTGCCGAATGACGCGCCTTCGTCGCAACCTTATTGGCTTCAGCAGCCGCGCACGACAGATCAATTCGATTGGCCGAAAGACGAAGCCAGCGACTGGCCTTTCAATCAACCGTTCGATGCGCCGCTGTTGACCGTCAACGCCGAACTCACGTTGAGCGGCGAAAAGGTCGTCGTCGTGCAACCAGTCGAATATCGCTATTCAGACAAAACGTTTGGTGAGTTTCGCCGCGAGTTAAAAGTCGCGCCCGCGTTGACGTTGAACGTAAGCCCTTCACTGCTCGTGATTCCTTCGGGCGGCACGAATCGTACGCGCGAGCTTTCGGTTGAGATCACGAATAACGCGCGCAAAGCGACGAACGGTGCGGTCAAGTTGCAAGTGCCTGAGGGCTGGAAGGTCGAAGGCGGCACGGCAGCGTTGGCTTTCACCAAACAAGGCGAAAAGGCCGCGCGCTCGTTCAAAGTCACGCCGCCCGTCGGAGCGACTGGCAATTTTGAATTGAAAGCCGTCGCCACGGCGGACGGGCGTGAATACGCGACGGGCTATACGAAGATTGAATACACGCACATCGAGCCGCGCTATGTTTACAAGCCGTCGGTGGCGAAGCTCGAACTCTTCGACGTGAAAGTCGCGGCGAATCTGAAAGTGGGATACGTGATGGGCAGCGGCGACGACGGCCCCGAAGCCCTGCGCCAGTTAGGCGTCAACCCGCACCTGATTGACGCGAACGAACTCGCGGCGGGCGACTTGTCTGGTTATGACACGATTGTCTTGGGCATTCGCGTTTATGAGGTCAATGACGTAGCCGTCGCCAACAACAAACGATTGCTTGATTACGTCACAAACGGCGGAACGCTGATCGTGCAATACAACAAGAACGAATATGAGACGGGCAATTTCGCGCCTTATCCGATCAAGGTCGGACGCGGCGACCGCGTGACCGACGAGAACGCACCGATCACGGTGTTAGTGCCTGAACATCCGCTGCTGAACTTCCCTAACAAGATCAACGACAGCGACTGGAAAGGCTGGGTGCAGGAACGCGGCCTTTATTTCTTGAGTGAATTCGACGCGCGTTATACGTCGGTGTGGGCTGCGCCGAACGAGAACGGCCAACCGCTCAAAGGCGGTCAACTCGTCGCGCAAGTCGGCAAGGGGCACTACGTTTATACAGCGATGGCGTGGTTCCGCCAGTTTCCGGCGGGCGTGCCGGGAGCCTATCGCTTGTTCGCCAATCTGGTGAGCTTGCCGAAAGCTACGCAACAGCCAGAAGTTCGCAAGCAAAGAAAAAAATGATGACGGCTGAAAGAGCGTCAATCGGTGATTGGCGAAGGCTGGCCGAGTGCCAGCTTGCGTCCGTGAAAGGCGTTGATGAATGACGTTATGCCAAATGAGGCGATGACGCTGGCGCGGCGCACATCAAGTGGCACCAGGTTTTGAAAGCGCCCGAGCGCGTACCAGTTTTCCAATTGCCGCCAGCGTTGCCGCAAGCGCGTATGCAATTGGGCTTCGGTGAAATCCATTAGCCCGGCGGGCAACGTTCCTCTGAACGCGACGTAAAGCTCGTTGTAATCTTCGACGCGCGCGCGATAACGAGCCGCGAGCAAATCGCCGAGCAGCAAGCCATAAGCATCGCCTGCGCAATGAAAGAGCCACGTCGTCGTCATAGCCCTGTCTTCATCATCGTCCATTGTCATCGCCAATGCGTCTGGGTTCGCGGCGCGCGGCACGCCGAGTTCAGCGGCAATTGCGCGTGCCAACGCAGGCGAGAGCGGACGCCACGGCGTGAACATACGCGGCGCTTGTGCTTCGGCGTCCGCTTCATTTGTGCGTACGAATAGTTTGCGGTTGACCAGATGAGTCGCTTCGCGCGCGTGCCCGCCAAAAAGCATGGCTTCGCCGGGCAACAGGTGGCGTTCGATTTCGCCGAGACAGCGGCCTGTTTCTGCTTCGATGATTTCGACTGAACGGCGGCTCGTGTCCATCAGGTTGGTGTAAAGCGCGCGTTGCTCAAACAGTTCCTGCCACGCGGGGCCTGGTTTCAATGCGTTGCTCGTGGTAGTGACAAAAAATTGTTGCGCGATCAGATGTTCGAGGATGCGGTCGTAATCGGCGCGCGACAGCAACGGTTCGCCTTGCGGTGTGGCGAAGAGTTCATAGGCGGTGTCGGGGTCGAGTTCGCCCAAGCGGTTTTGTTTGATGTAGGAACAAAGCTGTTGCACGACAACCGAAGGGCGAAAGACGTAATGATTGTCTGTGTCGAGTTCGATGCCTTCAGCCGCTGCGCGCAAATAAACCTGAAACAGCGCGCGTTCGAGTGGATTGCGATAACAGCACAGCACGGTCGTGCGCGTCGTGCGACGATTGCCGCGTCCGATGCGTTGCAGGAAGGAGTTTTGTTCGCGCGGCGCGCCGATGAGTACGACGAGGTCTACGTCGCCGATGTCAATGCCGAGTTCGAGCGTAGAGGTCGCAAAACACAACGCCGCATTCGCGTGCGTGAAATTGGTTTCGACCATGCGCCGCACCGCAGCCGCGAGGCTGGCGTGATGAACGTATACGTTATCGCCGAAGGGCGAAGCGGGTTTGACGCGATGCGCCCACTCCTCGCATTCGGCGCGGCTGGGGCAAAAGGCCAACACTTTTTTGATGCCGCGTTTCTGTAAGCAGGCAAATAGGTTCGTAAGCTTGGCGGGTTCGTCGAGTTCGATAAGCTCGGCGTCAATGGCGCGTTGGCCTGCGACTTGAATCACTTGCGCGTCATTGAAATAGCGCGCCGTTACGGCAGCCGGGTCGTGAATGGTTGCCGACAACGCGCAGTATTGCAGCGATTCGCTCGCCGCATCGCCGCGCGCGAAGGCATAGCTTTTCAAACGGCGCAAACGATTCAGCAAGATGCGCAACTGATCGCCGCGTACCGTGTTGTCGAAGATGTGCAATTCATCAATCACGACGGCGCGCAGGTCTTTGAGCATACGCGGCGCACTCGTCAGCAATGAGTCGAGCGATTCGGGCGTAGTGATTAACAACGCGGGCGGACGATTGGTGTTGAGTGCAGGTTCGTCGCCCGTCTTGGCGCGCAAGCTGAGCGCCAGTTTTTCGAGCGGTTGCGCGAGCCGTCGTGCCAGATCGCGGGCGAGGGCGCGGGTGGGTACGAGATAAAGCAGCGAGAGTTTGGTGGCGAGTTGCTGGTCGTGTTTATGGCGTTCGACGAGTGGGGCGAGCGCGGCTTCGGTTTTGCCGCTGGCGGTGGCGGCGACCAGTACGCAATTGCGTCCGGCGAGCAACGGCTCAATCGCTTGCGTCTGAATGTCAGTGAATCGCCCAAAGCGCGCAAAGAAGGCATCCCACGTGTGCGGCAATTGATCTTTGAGTTGCCGTTGGTGCGCGTGGCGGTCGGTCATGACAGGTTGGGCGCTTTGTGCTTTTGCACTTCGATGGCTTCGTCCAAACGCTTGCGCAACACGGTCGGGTCGGCGATCTCGCTGATCTCAAAATTGAGTTGCTGCAAAAGCGCGGCATCGTGAATCTGTTTGATCTTGGCTTTGACCTTCAGTCTGGGAAAGCGCCTGGCGATTAGCAGTTGAAGCAGGTCAGCCAGCGCTTCGAGTTTGCCTTCAAGTTTGCCTTCGAGTTTGCCTTCGAGTTTGCCTTCGAGCTTACCCTCAAGCCGACCTTCGAGTTTGCCTTCTTCTTTCCAACTGTCTTTGTCTTGATCAATAAAAAACTGATACATCGGCGATTCTTTAAGTACGCTAAGTGGAATCATGCTTTCCCTCCAAACTAAATCTAATAGGTCGGCGGGATTGTAACGCAGCCCGCCGAGCAACGAGAAATAAAGGCCGAGTTCGAGTTGTTTGCTTTCCTGCTCGACCTTGCGCAGCGCGCGTGCGCCCGCAACTAATTCTTTTTGCCCGCCTCGCATCAGCGGTACAAAAGGCAGCAGGTGTTCGCGTTGGGTGGCGAGCATCTGTGTGGCAGAGATTTGCGAAAGCCGCACGAGCCGGAACTTCACAGTGATTTGCACATCACCTGCGTCAATGCGCCCGGTCGTATTCGGGTTGCGCGGCAATTGGCGGTCGGTCAGCAACAACACATAGCAAGTCACCGGCAAGCGATACTTCATCCATTCGCGCGCGCCGTAATCAGCCATACGCTCCGGCATCAAATGGTCGTAGCTGCTTTGCGCTTCGATGTGAACGATGCGCGCGCCTGACGCCGTGACGACTTTATAGGCTTGGTCGGGCAGCTTAGTCGAGATGCGCAACTCGCTGTGCAGCGGCGTGATCTCTACTTTTTCGCCCAGCTTGATTTCGCCGAGCAATAATAACAGGGCTTCGGCGTCGCCTTCGGCCAGCAGCTTGAAAGCGTCGTCGTAAGGCTTGTTTTGTTTGCGAGCACGTCCGGCCATTTTGTTGTATTCAGGTTTCGCGTCCCAACATCACGCGGCGCAATTCTGACACGGCTTGCGACGCGGTGAAATCTGGATGCGCATAATTCAAGTCATACACCTCTGTCGCCAGTCGAATCATTTGCCGCAAGTTGATGAGCCGCCCGTCGAGACATTCGCGCAAGCTCTGTGCAACCTCAGCATAGTTATTGCCGTGTTCATACGCATAAGCCTGCCGATGCAGCGCCGACAGCCGAATCATCAATTCGTTGACGGCGCTCTCTGAAAGATGTGCGTTGAGCGCGATGACCTGTTCGTCGTTCAACCAGCGCCGATAATCAAACGTACTCGCCGACGGCGTCACCGCAAACATCACCAGCAACTGGCTGTGGTCGGTGAAACGAAAGGCGTGCGCGTTGGTGTGATGCGCGAGTTGTGCTTCTTTGATCTTGCAAGCGAGCTGACCGGCGAGCGCCGTATACATCAAGCCGCGAAAGAAATTGTCGGCGCGTTCCTGCCCGCGCACGTTGAGCAAGCTGTAATGTTCAGACTCATCCAACAACACCGCGATGCCCGCGTATCCCGCCTGTTGCGCGAGCCAACCCCAACCACTCAACAAATAACAATACTGATCTGCCGAAGTCGTCATCATCGAGAGCGCCGGAATCGGAAACTCTTTGCTTTTGACCGCAACCGCTTGCCGCACCGTGTTGATATAAACCTTTTCGCCCGCCAGCCATTCGTGCA
Organism: Acidobacteriota bacterium; assembly: GCA_043718445.1. Lineage (GTDB taxonomy): Bacteria > Acidobacteriota > Blastocatellia > RBC074 > RBC074 > JACPYM01. The sequence goes on from JAYSVR010000093.1 coordinate 6,743, forward strand.
ACAGGTTGAGCGATTCACCCGGCTGGCCGCGCATCAATTCATAGTTGTGCAGCGCCGAACCGAAAATCGTACTTTGCAGTTTCGTCAGCAACGCACTGTATTCAGGCAGCGCCAGCAACCGCTCGAACAACGGCGCAAGCGTACCCGTCTCGCTCGAATCGGGATAACGCAAGTTGCGCATCAGTGCGTTGTATATGCGTTGCGGACGATTGGGCGGCACTTCGCGCAAATCCAAACTGGCTGTCGCCACCAGAAAATTTCTTTCCAACGCCTCTTGCGCAGCCAGTTCAAAGAAATGGCTTTTGCCCGTGCCGTATTCGCCCAGCACTACGCGCACGTCGCCGCCCGCTTCGCCCACCGTGTCGAACGCGCGCTTCAAGCTGGCACGTTCGCTCGCCAGCCCGGCGCTTAACTCACGGATGCGCGTTTGCGGCACTACGCCGTAACGCAACGCCTCAATCGTGCGGCGTGCGACCAGGCGCTGTTCCTGTTCGGGCGTACGCGCCGTTTCTTTGCGCGACGCAACCAACGGACGCGGCGCCAGCACAGGCGTGTCAGAAGGTTTCAGCACCGAAAGCAAATTGACGGGCACAACCGCGCGAATGCCGTTGTCAAAGCGCACGGCGGATTCGCGCGCCGCATTGCGCAACTCGATGATTTGTCCGCGCCCGAATAGCGGATGATTTACTGTAGAGCCGATCATAAAATTAAGTGAAAAGTGAAAAGTGATGAGTGGAAAGCGGCGAGCGAAAAGCGAAAGGTGAGAAGCCCCATAAAAATTCTTCACTTTTCACTTTTCACTCTCTCAGTATTCGCCGCCTTGCGCGCGTCCCAGTTGTTCGGTGACGGAGCGCACGACAGTTTGTACGTTGTCGTTTTCGTAAAGGCGTTCGCCTTCGGCGCGTTGCTCAGAAAGCATGTCAATCAGCGCCTTGACGAAATGGCGGCGATGGCTGGTCGAAAGCAGCGCGCCGCAAGTGTCAGCCAGTTGCGCGATGTTTTGCGTCTGCAAGGTGCGCGTGAACTTGCTGTCATAAGCCGTTTCATAAACGTCGAACAGCTTGTCGCCGATGCGGCGCAACAGTTCTTCACCCGGATAGTCGAGCTGCTCCAAACTGATTTGTACGCTGAACGGATTCTTGCGCGAGAATTTGACTTTAGAACTGACGCGCTGGCTCAACGCTTCGTATTGCGGCGCGATGTTCGAGACGAAATAAGGCGGCACAGCATAAACGAACATCGTCGCGGGCAAGCTCTCTCCCGCGCAGCGATCAATCACTTCGCGCAGGTTGTCGCACGCGACTTTCTCAGTGCGCGAAGAACCGATGCTTACCATCCGGTCGCCTTCATCAAACAGCAGCACCAGCCCGGCGTAACCCAACTCATGCACCAACTGCGACAGCGAGCGCAGCATCTTGAAAGCGACGGTGCGATCCATGCGTTCGCTGATGCTGAACGCGCGTACGTCTTTCAACGCAACCGTTTCGCCGCGCAGCCACGCGCCGAGAATGCGTTTGTTGGCTTCGTTCTCTTCAGCGACGGCCTTGAGATAAAAATAAACCGCGTGCCGATAGGAAGGGCTTTCGACCTTGAACCGCAAAATGGTGTCGAGCCAAAGCTCTACGCGCTTGTCCAACCCGATGCTCGTCAGCATTTGTTCGATGCCGAGCATCCGCATCGTGTGGAAGAAATGGTTTTCCAAAAACGATTCGATGCCTTGCGTGTCGGCAATGCTCGGATCAGCGTCGTGATAAATCAGGTTGTTGACGACCGCTTGATAGACCTTGAGTTGATTGTCGTAAGGGCATTCTTTCGGACTGAGTTCGGTACGGCTCACGACGTAACCGTTTTCCCACGCGAGATCGCGCAGCCGAAACAGAAAGTGCGATTTGCCGCTGCCGTATTCGCCTACGACAAGTTTGAAACTCGATCCGCCGTCGCGCAGATAACCTTTCAGATATTCGTTCTCAATCGTCGCCAGCACCGAATCCATGCCGACCGTATAAGCCGCCAGCCCGCGCGTCGGCGGAATGCCCGATTCGCCCAGCTTGCGCACGATGTGTTGTGCTTCTTGTTGCGTCAGTGTCATTGCTTTGTCCTCGTAAGAATTCAGGAATACAGGAGTCAGAATGCAGGAGCTTACATTCTGACTCCTGTCTCCTGACTCCTGTATTCCTTCTCATTTACTTCTCCGGCGCGAAATAAAGGTCTTTGATAAACGCGCCTTCCGTAGCGCCCGTCGCCAGAAACATCGCCTTCGTCGTATCGGCTCCGACATCAATCGTTGCCGTACCCAAATTGAGCCGCTGCCCTTCGTGCGTCAGCTTGTTCGTGCGGCGCAGTTGCAACATGTCGTAAGCGAATTGCGCTTTCGGATAGTCAGCAAAACTTGATTTCGAAGGCGTCTTGCGAAAGCCCAAGGGTTGCCGCACCAGCACCAATTCGCGGTAACAATCCACAATGGGCAGTCGCGTCCCCGCCGCCTTGCCGCTGAGTTTGAGCGTACGCTGATAGGCTTCATACAACTCGCCCAGCAACGCGGCGTAATCCACCTTGCGTTCACAAATTTCCTTGCGTGCTTTGAGATAAGCGGCGACGACGCGTTCGACTTCGAGCTTGACTGCGCCTTTGGTTACGGGCTGACGCGAAAATGTGATCGTCACCTGTTTCTTGCGCAGGTCAGGCTTGATGACGAACAGATCGGCGATTAACTCAGTCGGCACGCCCGCTAACGTCACGCCCTGTGCGGTAAAGGCTGCGCGCAAGTCGCGCGCAAAGGTGAATTCCAAATCGGCCAGCTTCTCATCGGCTAACCCGCGCAACTGTTTGACGAGCTTGTTGTAGCTATTCGGCAGCGCCAATTCTTCGGCGGGTTGTTCGAGCAAGAGCGCGGCTTCGTGCAAAGCGAGGGCGTTTTTGTGAGGGTCTTTCAAAGCGCGCAACGCCACATCGAGCGGCTTGATTACGGCCTGGCGCATCTTCACTTCAGTCGTCAACTGGCGACGCACTTCATTCAATCCAGCGCTCTGAGCGGAGTAATCCACTGGCGCTTTGGCAGCAGCAGTCATCATGATTTTTTTCTCCTTTGGTTGGTTCGGAAGAACCGTTCAATTACGTCAGCATAGGTATGAAATCGTTGCTGACGGTTTGCACCATCGGACGCGCCACTGCCACGTGCAGCAAAAAAAAATCCCCTAATCGCATTTGATCACATTCCTTTGCCTCAGATCGTTGCTTATACTGCGCGCCGCCATGAAGCTTTACAGCATCGGCCACAGCAACATTGAGATTGAAACGTTTATCGCGCTGTTGTGGCGGCACGAAATCAATTTGCTCGTAGACACACGCACGCAACCTTATAGCCGTTACACGCCCCATTTCAGCCGCGAGCCGCTGCAAAGCGTACTGGCTAAACACGACATCGCTTATATCCATCTCGGCGCTGAACTCGGCGGACGCCCCGCTGGCAGCGCCTTTTATTTCGCCAACGGCAAAGTGGATTACGACTTGCTCGCCACTGCGCCGTATTACCTGACCGGCATCGAACGCCTGCTCGCATTGGCTGAAGAAACTCACACAGTCTTTATGTGCAGCGAAGCCGATTATAAACATTGCCATCGTTACTGGTTGATTACGCGCACGCTGGTCGAGCGCGGCATCGCCGTCGCACATATTCTGGCTTCGGGCGAACTCGCCACGTCCACAGCGGCGGAATTCATCCCCGAACAACCAAGTCTGTTTTAGTTTCAGCTTTAAAGGAGGTCGCATGACGATTTACACGATTGGATTCACCAAAAAATCGTTGCGTGAATTTATCGAAACGCTGCGCAAGGCTGATGTGCGCGGCGTGATTGATGTATGGCTACGCAACACCTCGCAGCTCGCGGGTTGGAGTAAGCAACCTGATTTTGAATACTTGCTGAAAGAAGGTTTTGGCATTGCTTACGAACACCATCCCAAATTCGCGCTGACGGGCGAGATGCTCGATGAATACAAACGCGACGGAGATTGGGCGTGTTACGAAGCGCAGTTCAACCAACTGCTTGCCGAACGCCAACCGCCAATGTTGACGCAAGAAAACGTGTGACACGCGCGTTGGGGCGGATGCGTGTGCGTGCAGCGTTGGAACAGTTGGAACGATTGGCGCGGGAAGATACGGCGGAAAGCGTCAAGCTGTCGGCGACTGCGGCTGTGTGGTTAATCTCGGATTGCGCTTGGCGCTCGTAATCTTTGCATAGACGACGATTGCGGTAGAGCCACGCGAATTTATTTACTCGTCCAATTGGTTGAGTACCAGCTGGTATGGGTCAACCAGCAACCACAACAGTGTGCCTATGACAAAAACGCCGGCCATTAAATAAAAAGGTAAATTCCACGAGCCGTATCTTTCGACCGCATAGCCGGTGACGAGCGGCGCAATGGCTCCGCCTATGTTGCCGACGGTATTCATACAGCCGGTGATGATGCCTGCGTATCGGCGGCCTACGTCAAGGCAGACCGACCACGCGGCGCTGATCGTAGCGGCGGCAAAGCTCTGCGCAAGCGCGAGCAACACGGCGGCGGCGACGTTGTTAGCGATTTGCGTGACGGCGAATAACGTCAACGCACTGAGAGCGTATCCGGTTGCGCCTACGCCACAACGCGCGAGTTTGAGTCCGCGCGTTCTCGCCAGCCAGTCGGTGAGTTGTCCGCCCAGCCAAAAGGTAAAAGCACTCAACACCCACGGCAGCGCCGAATACCATTTGGCGTAATCAGCCGAAAAGCCGCGCCCCTTGATGAGATAAGTCGGCAACCACGTGAGGTAAAAATACAGGCCGTAAGCGTAAGCGAAATACATCGCGCAAATCGTCCACAGATTGCGGCTCGTGAAAATCCTGCGCCACGGAATGTGATGCGTTACGTCAATGCGCGGCGTGTCTTTAAGATCGCTGGGGGGTTGAATCAAGGCGAGTTCGGCTTCGTTGACGGCTGGATGTTCTGACGGCAAATCACGAAACCAGCGATACCACACGACGGCCCATACCACGCCGAGCAAGCCGAATTGGAGAAACGTCCAGCGCCAGCCTTGATATTTGAGCAAGGTGAACACGAGTGGCGCGCTGATGGCTGCGCCGGTGGCGAGTCCGACAAATGAGATGCTCAAGGCCCGTCCGTTTTGCGCAGGCGGCAACCATTGCGAAACGCTGCGGGCGATGTTGGGAAAGGCTCCGGCTTCGCCCGCGCCGAATAAAAAGCGCACCGTCGCCAATGACCAAAAACCAAACGTAGCGCCGGTCAACGCGGTGAATAACGACCACCACAATACGATGCGCGTCAGCGCCAACCGCGTACCGAAACGGTCGCCCATCCAACCGCTGGGAATCTCAAACACCGCATAAGCAACGGTGAACGCGCTGAAGATGTAACCCATCTGCGTCTTGGTAAAACCGAACTCTTCGCTGATGGCAGGCGCGGCGGCGCTGATGCATACGCGGTCGAGATAGGTGATGACGGCGAGCGCGTAAATCAGCCAGAGAAATTTGTGACGAGCTTTAGTGGGAGCCATTTTTGAAAGCCTTTGTCAGATGCGTTTATTTGATGGGATTTGGAATTTACAAGCATAGGCGCGAAGCATTAGATTGTCAGCCGTTGTCCCACGCGGAACTCCAATTTCTCTAACAACAGAAAGCGACTTGAGACAGAAGGTTATGGACAAAAACAATCTGACACGACGTAAATTCGTAGCAGGCACGACCGGTGCGGCGACGGCGGCGATGATCGTACCGCGTCACGTATTGGGCGGCGTGGGTTACATCGCACCCAACGACAAGCTTAACGTAGCCGTCATCGGTTGCGGCGGGCAGGGCGCAGCCGATGCGACCGAACTCGTCAAAGCGGGCGAGAATATCGTCGCGCTGGCCGATGCGGATTTCGGTTACGTTGATCGCGCGGTCGCGGCTGCCACCAAAGGCCGCGACGGCAAGCCGAACGAAGAGCGCATCGCGCTGAAAGCCGCTTATGGCAAGGCCGTGCGCTTTGACGATTACCGCAAGATGCTCGATCAGCAAAAGAATATTGATGCGGTCATCGTGGCTACGCCCGATCACATTCACGCGATTGCCGCGAAACATTCTTTGGAAGCAGGCAAGCACGTTTATTGTGAAAAGCCTTTGACGTGGTCGGTGCAGGAAGCGCGCGTGTTGCGCGAAACGGCGGCGAAAAATCCGAAGCTCGTTACGCAGATGGGCAATCAAGGGCATTCAAACGACGACGCGCGCCTCATCAACGAATGGGTGCAAGCGGGGGTCATCGGCCCGGTGAAAGAGGTTTACGTTTGGACGAATCGCCCCATCTGGCCGCAAGGCGTACCGCGTCCCGCGAAGGTTCCGGTCAACGTTGAAGCAGGCGGATTCGGCAACGACTGGACGGATCGTATGTATGCGAAAGCCGCTGCCAACGCGATGATGACCGATTTTTCTACGCCTTCGACGTTGAATTGGGATTTGTATTTAGGCCCTGCGCCTGAAGTCGCTTATCACCCGATTTATCATCCGTTCAACTGGCGCGGTTGGGTTGATTGGGGCACGGGCGCGTTGGGCGATATGGCAGCACATTTGATGGATCATCCCTATTGGGCGCTCGATTTGCGCTATCCCGACACGGTCGAAGCGACTTCGACGCCGTGGGGCGAAGACAATAAACGCAACATCGTGAGCCATCCGCGCGCGACGCAGGTGGTTTACAACTTTCCCGCGCGCGGTAATCAACCGCCGGTGCGAATGATCTGGTGCGATGGCGGATTGATGGCTCCGCGTCCTGCGGTCTTGCCTGCTGACGTAGTGCTTGATCGTGGCGGTGGCGTCATCATCGTCGGCTCGAAAGGCATCTTGATGCACGAGACTTACGGCAAGAAACCGCGCCTCTTCCCCGAATCGTTGATGGACGAAGCGAAGAAAGTTCCGCAAAAGATCGAACGTGCGGTCAAAAACGAAAAGGGCGACAACCTGCATCGCGTGATGTTCGCCAACGCGATCAAAGGCAAAAACAAACCGGTCAATCCGTTTGAATACGCCTCGCGTTTGACCGAAACCATGTTGCTCGGCGTCGTCGCGTTGAAGACGGGGCAAGGCGTACAAATTCGCTATGACGGCGAAGCTGGCAAAGTCACCAACAACGCCAAAGCCAACGAGTTTTTGCACCGCGAATATCGCAAAGGTTGGACGTTGTAACACTTGGGTACGCAGGCTGCATCCTTGCCTGTCAAAATCAAAAGCCGCGCAGCGTTCCTTTCCTGAAATGCTGCGTGGCTTTTCGTTTTCAAAAGGCCGCGATTGACAGGCACTTCGTTGGTGAATAGCATCTGCTCGCACTTCAGCACAGATTTTTCTACTTACTACGGCTGGTCAGGATAAGAACCATCGCAGATAGTCAGCGTTGGGAAAATTCTGGCAACCGATTCAATAAACAAGCTAAGACCCGCGAACGATTACGCTAGACGACCGCTTCAGTCCCTGTGTGTTAGGCTTGCGCGGTAACGCATCTATTTAGTTTTTACGCCAACTGATCGGCGGGAAAGCGAGCGAGACAAATGAAATTCACACATCTGATGAAACTTGCGTTGTTGCTGGCGGCTGTGTCATTGCAACTTGCCTGTCTAAAAACCCCAGGTAGCCCTGAGCCGTCAAATTTCGGTCCGGCTCGTCCAGAACGGCTCAATCTCGAACCCATTAACGGCGGCAGCACCCCGTACCCAAATTATGCAAGCGGAGAACCAGTTAGAACCGCAGATGGCAGAATAGTTTTGGTAAAGCCGGGTACGTGGGAAGTCATCTCAACCCCTCAGCCCAAAGACGTTATTGGCATCATGGCTAACGGCCAAAAAGTTTTAATCCGGCCTGACGGCACGTGGATGTATCTCGGAAGCAGGGGCAGAGATACTAGTACCACCGTGAGGCCCACTAGCAAGTCGAAACCTCTGCCCCCACCACCCGCTACCGTTTATTTTTATCAACTTGATGGTGATGGAGGTAATGGCAAAGCGACCGTGTTTGTAAATAACACCCCGATTGCCGCTTTGCGATCGAAGCGATTTTTTGCCATCCGTGTTCCGCCGGGACAGCACGTCTTTACGGTCTCTAAGACTTCTCAAAATCCGATTATGATGAACATCGCTGCCGGAAAAACATATTACATGAGGAATAAAGGCGGTCTTTTGACGAAAGAAAAGCTGATACGTGAAAGCGCGGAGGAAGGTACGGCTGCGATTAACAAGTTGAAGGTAATCAACGGCATGGATGTCAATACGCCCGACATCATGGTGGAACCTCGAATGTCGAATTAACTTCTTCCACAAAAATCAAAAGGCGGAGAGTGTCGCATTATCAAATGCGACACTCTCCGCCTTTTCGTTTTCTGACGAGCTTATTTTAGCGACTGCAACTCTTTCACGATTTCTTCCGGCTTCCAGTCATTGCCGCGATAAGTTTTCACCACTTTGCCTTCGGCGTTGATGATGGAGGTACGTAAGCCATGAATGATCTGGTCGTTTTCGGGCCAGTAATTCAAGCCGAAATAAGCCGCGACCTGTTTAATTTCGTCAGCCGAGCCGGTCGCGTAATCCCACTGTTTGAAGTTATGTTTGGCGTCCATCCGCAGCGCGTAATCGCGTAACACCTTGGGCGTATCGAAAGCCGGATCAACCGTGATGCTCAACAGACGAGTGTTTGCAGCAGCTTTTTGTATGGCTTGCAAATTCGAAGTCATCAGCGGGCAATAATCGGGCAGCGGGCAGCGCGTATAAATAAACGTCAGCACGACGGGTTTACCACGAAACTGCTTTAGGCCGATGCGCTGGCTGTCTTGATTGGTGAGTTTAAAATCGGGCACTTCGTCGCCGACTTTGGGTTCGATGTTCGATTCTTCCGATTGGCCGGCAATCGGGTCTGAGACTTTGGTGACGACGGGGTTTTCGAGCCAGGTCATGCCTTTGTCAACGACGAGCGTCGCCTGAATCTGCGCGCCGGGCGTGAGTTCGCTATAAATCCAGTCTTCGGTCAGCGTGAAGGGCATGGTCATGCCGTCCATATAACCTTTGATTTCTTCGTGCGCGATGGTGACTTTGCTGGTGGCTTTGTCGGCGGAAACGACCTTGCCTTTGAGTTCGTATTTCTGTGCGCCCGCCGAAGCCTGTTGCGTAGGCTTTGATTGGCAAGCAGCAAAAGTGATCAGTGATAAAAAGAGAAACGTGTTTAGATAACGAGTATGCATAAGCGCAATGTGGCACAAGAAGGTTTCTTGTGCCACGCAAAGTTAGGTTCAGTATTGAAGGCACAAGATGCCATCTTGTGCCACAGAGAAAAGTTAGTTCAACGCGGGCAGATTCACCGGGCGTTCAAAACGAATGCGCAGCACCGTGCCGGGTTGGAGTTTGATGTCGTTGCCTTTGGTCATGAGCACGCCGCCGGCTGCGCCGACGCCGATGGCTCCGATAATGGCACCGATGCCGCCGCCCGCAGCACCCACCAGTACGCCGCCGAGGCTGCCCAGTCCGCCGCCTACGCCTGCGTTTTTCGCCGTACGTCCACCGTTGCGGCCTGCGCCGACTTTGCCTTCGTCGTCTTTCGATTTGTATTTCTCGTCGTTGGCGTAATCGTCAATGGCCGTGACGATGGTCGATATTTTTTCAGTGCCGTAAGACATTCGCATCGTTTCAAAGTTGACGGTCATCGTCGCCTGTTTTTGCGGACGCTTGGCGGCTTGCACCTGCGTTACGCGCCCGATGAATTCAGTGCCGCGCGGTACGACGACTCTTCCGTCAGCCCCGCGGACAGCTTCATAAAGGACGCCGACGACTTCATCGCCGACCTCGCTGATTTTTGAACTGAGTTGCGTTTGCAGCGAGATGCGGGCGAGCGTGCCTTCCATCACCATGGCACCGTTGGCTTTTTCCGCCGCCGATTCAGCCGCGTCCTGCGTTTGCGCGAACGCGGCAGGCGTCGTTAATAACCCCGAACTTAGAACCAAGAGAGCGAATGTTTTCTTCAGCGTATTCATTTGTTACCTCCGGCAAAATCTGTGGAAAAGAGTTGGGCATATCGAACGGGTTGAAGGGCGAATCCAGAAGGATGATAAACATATCCGTTATCAGCGCAAGCGATGTTTTTCTGAACGCCGTTCGCGTTCGCTTATTGCACGCAAAAAACGTCCGCCGCTCTTGGTTTCAGATGAGAGAAAACTCAGTGGCAAGCTGCTTGTTTTGACTGGGGCGATGCGGTAAAACGTGCGCACCCTCTTGATTGAAATGTGTGATATGCCAGAAGGAGGCAGTCGAATGAACCATCTGTATCGCGCTTTTGTTATTAGCGCGTTTGTCTTTGTCATCACGCTCGCGCCCGTAGCGGCGCAAACCAAACGTAAGGCGGTTGCGCGTCGCCCCGCCACCACTACCTCGGCGGCGACAACCAGCGTGCCGGTCTATCGTTACGCTCACGAACATGGCTATGCGGCGGGTTACGCCGACGGTTACGTACGTGGCAAAAGCGATTTCAACGACGCGCGCGACCGTGACGTAGAAAACAGCGAAGCCTATCGCCGCGCCGACCGCACGTATGAGGCGAAGTTCGGCAACCTGCTCGAATACCAACACGGCTATCGCGTCGGTTTTGAGTTGTCTTATGACGACGGCTATTTCGGACGCGCGTATAACAACGCGATCCCGCCGCATCTCGCGCGTACCTGGCAAGCGATCAATCAACCCGCACCCGCAGCGGCTCCGACCGTAGCAGCTTCCGCTCCGACAACCGCGCCGGTCAGTCGCCCTATCGAACCATCTGCGCCAAGACCCGCACCGGCTGACGAACCGCGCACTTCTTCCAGCCGCGAACGTCTCGTGGTGCGCGACGGCGTACAAATGAAAATTCGTTTGCTTACGCCGATCAGCACCAAGACCAATCAGGAAGGCGACCAGTTCACGGCCACCGTGCTTGACCCGACGGAATTCGCCGATGCCACGATCACCGGCCACATCGCCAAGCTGAAAAGCTCCGGCAAGATGACGGGCAAGACCGAATTGGTGTTGGCCTTCGATCAAATCGAATTGCGCAACGGCACACGCGGACGTTTCGCCGCACAGGTCGAAAAGGTTTATCAAACTGAATCGGTCAAAGAGGTTGACGAAGAAGGCAACGTCGTTTCAGGCGATCGCACGAAAGACACAGCGGTGCGTACCGGCGGCGGCGCAGTCCTTGGCGCAGTCCTCGGCGGCGTGATCGGGGGCGGTAAAGGCGCAGCCATCGGCGCAGTCCTCGGCGGCGCGGCAGGGGCAGGCTCCGTGATTTATCAAGGCAGCAAAGACCTGCAACTTTATCCCGGCACCGAGATGCTGATTCGTACGGCGGCTCCGGCGCGAGTTCGTGAATAGTGGCTAGTGGCGTTGTCGAAAACTAGCCGCTAAAAATATCTGGAAGGCAGTACGGGGAGCGTAAGCGACCTGAGCTTCATGGAGAATGCGTATTGGGAGCCGTTAGCTCCGTTGTGTTGCCTCCTCAAGGCTCAGATCGCTTACGCTCCCCGTACTGCTTTGCGTAAGGCTCGCCGTTCCGAAATGCTTAAACATCGGCTAGACTGCGGCTTCGTTTAATAGAGCAACTGGCAAGGCTTGCCAATTATTTTTTAAGAGGAAAGAAGAACTAGCAATGAATCCATTAGTCGAAGTAGGAAAGCTGGGACAATCAATCTGGTACGACAACATTCGTCGTGCGATGCTCGACAGCGGCGAGTTGGCGGCAAAGATCAATGACGACGGATTGCGCGGGATGACCTCGAATCCGACGATTTTTGAGAAAGCCATTGCGGGCAGCACCGATTACGACACGGCCATGCGCGGGTTGATCGGCGCGGGCAAATCCGTCGTCGAAATTTATGAGGCGCTCGCCATCGAAGACATTCAGCGCGCCTGTGATTTATTTCGTCCGGTGTATGACAGCACGGCGAAGCTCGACGGTTACGTCAGTTTTGAAGTCTCACCGCTGCTCGCGCACGACACCGACGGAACGATTGCTGAAGCGAAACGCCTGTGGGCGGCGGTAGCGCGTCCGAACCTGATGGTCAAAATTCCGGGCACACCGGCGGGTTTGCCTGCCATCACGGCGGTCATCGCGTCGGGCATCAACGTGAACGTGACGATGATTTTTGCACAGGAAAATTACGCGGCTGTGGCGGACGCTTTCATTAAGGGACTCGAACAGCGCGCTGCCGCCGGTGGCAACGTTGATGGCATCGCTTCGGTCGCCAGCGTATTCGTTAGCCGCATTGATTCGACGATTGACAGCCAGATCGAATTGCGCGCGCGCCGCACGGAAGACGCCCAAGAAAAAGCACGCCTCACCGAACTGTTAGGCAAAGCCGCCATCGCCAACGCGAAGCTGATTTATCAGAGTTATAAAACGATTTTTGGCACCGAACGATTTGCCGCGCTGAAAGCCAAAGGCGCAGCGCCGCAACGTCCGTTGTGGGCGAGTACGGGTACGAAAAATCCGCAATACAGCGACGTCCTTTATCTCGATACGTTGATTGGGACTGACACGGTGAATACGGTTCCGCCTGCGACTTACACGGCGTTCCGCGATCACGGCACGGCGGCGCTGACGCTCGAAACCGGCTTGGCTGAAGGCAAGGCAGCATTGGCCGCGCTTGCCGAACTCGGCATTGACCTCAAGGCCGTCTGCCAACAGTTGCAAGACGACGGCGTGAAATCATTTGCCGATTCGTTTGAGAGTTTAACGGCGAGCATTACGTCAAAACAGGCAACGCTCACGAGCGGCGTCAACGAAAGGATGGCGATGAGCTTGGGGGAGTTTGAAGCGCCCGTCCGCGACGCCCTGAAACGCTGTGAAAGCGAGAGCTGGGTACGCAAGGTTTGCCGTAAAGACGCCGCGCTGTGGAAGTCGGAAGAAGCTCATCAAAAGATCATCAAGAATTCGTTGGGATGGGTTACGGTTCCTGACTTGTTAGAAGAAAACGCCGACGAGTTAGCGGCGTTTAGCGCACGAATACGCAACGACGGATTCAAACACGTAATGCTGTTGGGGATGGGCGGCAGTTCGCTGTGCCCTGAAGTCTTTCGCCGCACGTTCGGCAAGACGACAGGCTTTCCTGAATTACATGTGTTGGATAGCACCGACCCAGCTACGGTCGCCGCGCTCGAAGCCAAAGTTGATCTCGCCACGACGCTGTTTATCGTAGCGAGCAAGTCAGGCTCAACGATTGAGCCGCTGATGTTTTATAAATACTTCATGCATCAGATGCGCGAACTCAAAGGCGACAAGGCAGGCGATAATTTCGTGGCGGTGACCGATCCGGGTACGTTGATGGAAGCGAGCGCCAAAGGCGACGGATTCCGGCGCATCTTTCTTAATCCGGCTGACATTGGTGGACGTTATTCGGCGCTGTCGTTTTTCGGAATGGTTCCGGCTTCGTTGCAGGGCTTCGATTTCAAGACGTTGTTGCAACGTGCCGAGCGCGCGATGCACGCTTGCGCGCCGCCCGTGCCTGCGACTGACAATCCAGCGGCGAAGCTCGGCGCGGCGTTGGGCGTACTCGCCAATGCCGGACGCGACAAGCTGACGCTGACGACCGATGCGGCGCTGGCTTCGGTCGGCTTGTGGGTCGAACAACTCGTCGCTGAAAGCACAGGCAAAGAAGGGAAGGGCATTGTCCCCGTCGCGGGCGAACCGCTGGGCAGTCCTGAGGCTTATGGTAACGACCGCGTGTTTGTTCATCTATCCGTTGGTGCAATTGATGCCGCGACGCATGCGAAGCTCAACGCGCTTGCTGCCGCAGGGCATCCCGTGATTCGTCGCACGCTGAACGATGCGCTCGATTTGGGCGAAGAGTTTTATGTGTGGGAAATGGCTACGGCTTTAGCGGGCGTGTTGCTGGGCATCAATCCTTTCGATCAGCCGAATGTGCAAGAGAGCAAAGACAACACCAAAGCCTTGCTCGAAGATTTCAAACGCGACGGCAGCTTGCCCGAACAATCACTCGCGGCGGAAGGCAACGGGATGAAGGTTTATACCGACGATGAAACCATTGCCGAACTCGGCGCGAATTTGACTCCGGCGGAATTTATCGCGGCGCACTTGCGGCGCGTGAAAGCGGGCGATTACGTAGCCTTGCTCGATTACTTTTTAGAGAGCGACGCGCACGAAGCGTTGGTGCAATCAATTCGGTTGGCGATTCACGGCAAACACAAAGTCGCTACGACGACGGGTTATGGCCCGCGCTTTTTGCACTCGACCGGACAGTTGCACAAAGGCGGCGGCGACAATGGCGTATTCATCCAACTCACGGCGGATGACAACCCCGATGTGGCCTTGCCTGGCGAACTGTTCAGCTTCGGCGTATTGAAGCAGGCGCAGGCGTTAGGCGACTTTCAATCGCTGGCGAGCCGCGACCGTCGAGCCGTTCGCGTAGACCTCGGAACCGACATCGCGGGCGGTTTGCGGCAATTGTTACAAGTCGTGAGTTCGTAACATTCAGCCCGCTGGCTCACAGATAAGTGCAAGGGCGGTAACTTGGGAAAAGTTGCCGCTCTTTCCGGTTTTTTCTAAAGGCTTTGTCAGTGTTTGTCTTACAGATTGCCTGCTGTGAGTCCTACGTTGTCAGTCACCCTCATGCGAATACCCGGCGCGCAAGCTGCGCCGCCAAAATTTTTATGGCTGTCTCCCGCATCGAGTTAGTCGTCTCAGAAATAGACGGCACACTCGTCACCACCAATCACGAACTGACCAGCGCCACCAAACGCGCCGCCGTAGACCTTTATTACAGCGGCGTGCGCTTGTGCCTGATGAGTTCGCGTCCGCCCAAAAGCATTCGGCCTTACGTGCGCGAACTCGGCTTGCGTACTCCTTACATCGCTTTCAACGGCGCACTCATTCAACTGCCCGACGGACAAACGCTCGCCGGCAGCACGATTCCTACGACGATCACACAACGCATCAAACTCATCGCGGGCAAGTTCGGGTTGGACTTGTGGCTTTACGACGAAAAGGCTTGGTACGCGCAACTGCATACGCCGTTTGTCGAACGCGAAGCCACGTCGTCGGGCTTTCGCCCTGAGATGGAAGGTTACGCCGCGCTGCTCAAACAGCCGATGACGAAACTGACGGTCGTGGGCAATCCTGAAATCGTAGCGCAAGTCGAAACCCGCGTGCGTGGCGAGATGAGCCAATACGTGACGGCTTCGCGTTCGAAGCCGCGCCACCTCGACATCACGGCCAAAGGCTGGGACAAAAGTGCTGCGCTGCAACGACTGGCCGAATTGCTCAACGTCAAGCTTGAGCGGGTCGCAGTGATTGGCGATGGGCCGAACGACGTGCCGATGTTTCAACAGGCCGGTCTCAGCATCGCCATGGGGCAAACCGTAGACAACGTGAAACTTTATGCGACCCGCACGACCTCATCGAACGACGATGACGGTTGGGCCAAGGCGATGAATGCTTACGTCTTGCAACGCCCGTAAGTGGCCCGTAGGTGAAAAGAGGAAAAACGAATGGCGACGAGAATGTTACATAAAGACGGAGCGACGGTGCGGGTTTATGCCGACGCGGCGGAACTGGCTTTGAAGTCGGCGCAAATGTTCGCGCGGTTGGCTGATCAATACGTGTTAGGCAACGGACGTTTCAGCGTCGTGCTATCGGGCGGTTCGACGCCGCGGGCGATGTTGCAAACGCTGGCGCAAGAACCTTTCGCCTCGACCGTGCCCTGGGCTTCGATCTTTTTCTTCTGGGGCGATGAACGCTGCGTTGCGCCGAATCACGCCGACAGCAACTTTCGCATGGCAGAAGAAGCCTTGCTCAACCACGTAGCGCTGCCGCGCGAAAACATCTTTCGCATTCCCGCCGAACAGTCCGACCCGCATAAAGCCGCGCAGGAATACTCTGAAACGCTGCGCCAGTTTTTTGTTGCGGGCAGCAACGCCGTACCCAAAAGCGCGCCGCTCAAAAGTTTCCCTCGCTTCGATCTGGTTTGGCTGGGCGTAGGCACTGACGGACACACGGCTTCGCTCTTTCCTGATACGCCAGCCCTCAAAGCCAACCAAGAAATCGCGGTCGAAAATTACGTAGAAAAACTCAACGCCCATCGCGTGACGCTGACTTCGGCTGCGTTGAACAACGCGCGCAATATCACCTTCCTCGTCGCCGGAGCCGACAAAGCGGCGACGCTCAAACAGGTCATCGAAGACAAACCGCAACCGCAACGCTTCCCCTGCCAACTCATCAAACCCGCCAACGGTACGTTGCTGTGGATGGTGGACGAAGCTGCTGCGAGCCAACTGCGCGAGTAGCGTTACCGATAACCAGAAATGATGAAAGGCCGAGAGCAAGTCGCTACTCGGCCTTTTCTTTTGACGAAGCCTGCGGCGCATACGAGTGTCTTGTGACAATCGCATCGCGCAGGCTCATTCAAAGAAAGTGTCATAGTGAGACATTGGCGGCAAGGGCAGGATGCTTACTCTGTGGTCAAGGAGACCGTTTATGAAATTAGCTTTGACCCGAATCTTGCTTATGACTTGTGTGTGGGCTTGCCTGCTGGCGGTGACGACTAATGCGCAGGAAAAAACGCCTGCCGAAAAACCAACGGAGAACAAGGATGACGATCCGCGCGAACGCTTGCCTGAACTGCCTGCGCGTGAAGTGATGAAATATGCGCGGCTGTTGTATTTCGAGGTGCGTTCGTCGTTATACAAACCGGAAAAGCTCGAACGCGAATTGCTCAAGCGTAAGGAATTCGGCGATATGGGATTAGAGATTACGCGCGAGAAAAAGCACGCCGATCTGGTGCTGGAAGTTACGCGCAAGCGACTGACGACGCGCTTCACCTGCACGATGATCGAGCCGCAATCGGTACGGGTCGTCGGCGGGATCACCGCCAGTTCGCTGGGCGGCGAAATCGAACCGCATCTGGCGGAATCCATCATCAAGGAATTCAAGGCGGCGCGAGTGGCGGCGAACAAATGAATTAAAGCGCGAGCAGTTTTAACAAGCAGGCGGCGGCGCGTTCTGAAGCGCGCGCTTCGCCAAGTTGCGCGCGTACCTCAGCCAGGTCTTGTCGCATCGTCGCCAGTCTTTGCGGGTCGGCTAATAAGTCCGTGATGAGCTGCGCGAGAGATTCACCCGTCAGCTTGTCTTGCAAAAGTTCCGGCGCGATTTCGCGTTTGGCGATGAGGTTGGGCATGCCTACGTGCGGGACGTTGATGAGCGGCGTGAAGATGCGCCAGTTCAATGATGACGCGCGATAGACGACGACGAGCGGCGTGCCGATGATCGCCGTCTCAAGCGTAGCCGTACCGCTGGCGACCACCGCCAAATCAGCCGCCGCCAGTGCGTTGTAAGTGTCGTGTTCGATGAGGCGCAAATTGTCGGCGCGCGGGATTTCGTCGCGCGTGATCGTGCGCGCGAGCGGCAGCACGCATTGCACGTGCGGATGCGATTGCGCCAGCAACCGCGCCGCGTCGAGCAAGGGCGGCAAAATGTATTTCAATTCTGAATGCCGCGAACCGGGCAGCAACGCGACGATGGGGCGTGTCGCGTCGAGCTGATGTTGTGCGCAAAACTCGTCGCGCGAACTTGTCACGCGCACACTGTCGAGCAGCGGATGGCCTACGTAATCAACCTCTACGCCGTGGCGCTGGTAGTAATCTTTTTCAAACGGCAGGATGACCAGCATGCGTTCGACATAACGTTTGATCGCATGAATGCGATAGCTGCGCCACGCCCAGATTTGTGGGCTGATGTAATAAGCTATTCGCTGTCTGGGGCGCTGCCCGTCACGATGCAACCGTTTCGCCAGCCGCAAATTGAATTCCGGCCAGTCAATCAATACGACCAGCGCAGGCCGCCGCGCTTGCGCCGCCGCGCGCAAACGCCGAAAGACCCGCAGGAATTTCGGCAAGGCGCGCGCCACTTCGAGCGCACCCATAATGGCGACCTCTTTGGCGTCTATCAGCGTTTCTACACCTGCCGCGCGCATCTCTTCACCGCCCGCGCCGAAACATTCCCACGTCACGTCAGGCCGCAAGGCGCGCAAGGCACGCACGAGATTGGCTCCGTGTTTGTCGCCGGAGGCTTCGCCCGCGACGATCATCAGTTGAATCGTTTTTCGCGCAGTTGTCATTCAGGCAAACCCGCCAGCAAGCGTTCGATGTCTTCTCGCGTATTGTAAAAGTGCGGCGAGATGCGCAACCGCCCCAATCGTGCCGTAGTGATGATGCCTTGCGCGTCGAGCCGTTCATAAAGCGATTGCGCCAAATGCTTGCCGTGCTGGCAAGCCACAATTGCCGAAGCCTCACCCGCGCGCCGCGAACTCACTACGCGATAGCCTTTCGCGCGCAGCCCTTCACACAAATAATCAGTCAGTTCGAGCAAATGGCGTTCGATGTTTTGCATGCCAACAGATTGAAACAACTCAAGCGCCGCGCCCAAGCCAATTACGCCTGCCGTATTCAACGCGCCCGGCTCAAATCTTGTAGCGTTCGCCGCCCACGGCTGATCGTGATTCGCCATATCGAAAGGGCGTTCGACCGAAAGCCAGCCGACTAGCGTGGGCTTGATGCGTTCCAGCGCGCGGCGCGAGACATAAAGCAACGCGACGCCTTCGGGGCCGAGCAAAAACTTGTGCGCGTCAGCCGAGAGCGCGTCTATGTGACAGGCCTCGACATCGAGCGACAACGCGCCAAGCCCTTGAATGCCATCCACGACAAAGAGGATGTCGCGCGCGCGGCAGGCGCGGCCAATCGTGGCGAGATCGTTGCGAAAGCCGCTGGCATATTCGACAAAGCTCAACGTCACGACGCGCGTGCGTTCGTCAATCAAACTGAGAATCTCTTCGGTTTCCAACCGTCCGTCGCGTTCGGGCGCTTTGCGAATCTCGACGCCGTGTTCGCGCGCGATGCGTTGCCACGGGACGATGTTCGCGGGGAACTCGCATTCGGCGGTGACGACGTTGTCACCGGCGCGCCAGTCAATGCCGTTCGCCATCATTGCCAATCCGGCGGATGTATTTTGTGCAAAGGCGATCTCATCCACCTGCGCGTTGATGAAGCTCGCGCAAAGCTCGCGCGTCTTTTTCACGGCGGCGAACCAGTCCAGATAATGCGCCGCGCCGTGTTCGAGTTGATTGCGCAAATGGCGCTGCATTGCTTCATAAACCGGCAAGGCGAGCGGGGCTACGGCGGCGTGATTGAGATAGGTGCAATGTTGCGTGACGGGAAAGAGGCGGCGGATTTC
>JAYSVR010000094.1:0-2635 GCA_043718445.1 Acidobacteriota bacterium
CTTGCCGTCGAACTCGGCTTGAAACCATTCGTTGTTTTCGACGGCTTGCAGAAACTTGTCGCTGATCGTCACCGAGATATTGAAATTGGTCAGGCTCTTCTGATCGTTTTTGGCGTGAATGAACCGCAGGATGTCAGGATGAGCTACGGCGAGGATGCCCATATTCGCGCCGCGCCGCACGCCGCCTTGTTTCACGGTTTCGGTCATCGTGTTGACGATTTGCATGAAAGACACGGGGCCTGAAGCCACGCCACGGCCTTCGCCGACCGACGTGCCAGCCGGGCGCAGCAGTTCATAGGTCATCCCTGTGCCGCCGCCCGATTGATGAATCAGCGCGCAGTATTTGGCGTGTTCCATGATGCCGTCTATCGAATCGGGCACGGGCAGCACGAAACAGGCGGCGAGTTGTCCTTTGGGTTTACCCGCGTTCACCAAGCAGGGCGTGTTGGGCACGAATGCGCGCGCGTCCATCAGGCGCATCATGTGCGTGATGAACTCTTCGCGTTTTGAACTATTGGTTTCGGCTTTGGCTACGTGAAAGACGACGCGCTTGACGATGTCGTCCCACGTTTCGAGCGCGTTAGCTTTAAGGTCTTTCAGTGAATAGCGTTTGCTGACGACTTGTTGAGCGTTGATTCCGAGCGGTTTTTTGAATTGATTGGTCAGTTCGACCATTTTTTGTTTGCTGACACTCATGGGTTTAGAGTCCTGCCTTCCTTTATTTTCTCTCTTGACGGTGTATTGATCTTTATGGGGAAACGAGGGAGGACAAAGTGACTTTGCCCTCGTGACAAAAACGAAAAAGACACACCTTTCCCAGCACAGTTCTGAGGGGACGCGACCTGTGATCGAACGATTGAGTTGGTTATTAACTAGGAAAGATATTCAACTGAAAGAACCGAATCAGGCTTCACTGCGCTGCCTCACCAATACGCAATATCTTGTGGTAAGCGTCTCACCAACACCTAACACCATTCCAGGGCGTGTGCAGGGAAAATCATCTGAGTTAGCGACGAATCGTGAAGTTTTTGCTTCCGTTCGGCTGTTGAACGGGCGGGAATATAGGCCACTAAATGCGGGCTGTCAAACGGTTTTTGCTCCAATATGTTGTGGTTTCGGGTAAGTGATAGCAGACAAAGAAAATCTAGTTTCTTGCCCATTTCGAGTGCGCAACACGGGGCAGCAACCAAAGGCCAGAGAAGCGACACAGGGCTGCCATAAGAAAACCCGTGGCACTAGATTTAGTAGTCGCACATTAGCGCGTTACAGCAGGTTTGCACGCTCAGAAGCGTTGGGGTAAATTGCCCGCGCTGTCACATCAAAGCAGTTCAGTAAAATCACTACAACACGTCCAACCCCCCTTTTCTCATTTATCACAAGAGGAGCAACCTTTCTATGATCGGATGGCTGGTCTTAATTTACGCAATTCTGGCGGCGGCGGGCGGAGCCATGGGCTACGTCAAAGCCGGTAGCAAGGCTTCGCTGATTGCCGGAGCGGTTTCTGGACTCGCGCTGGCTGGTGGCTCGGCGCTAATGATGCGCGGGTCATATCAAACGGGCTGGTGGCTTTCGCTGGTCGTCACGATGCTGATGCTGGCACGCTTCGGTCACGCGGCTTGGGACAAAGGCTTCAAGCTGATGCCGGGCGGCATGGTGATCATCCTGAGCTTGATCGTACTAGCGGCGTTGCTCGCGCAGCGCACGCCCGCAAGCAGATAGACAATTTTCGACACAAACAATTCGCAACCTAACTTCTAACTGGAGGGAAGAAACATATTATGGCTACGGTTTATAAAGCGCAGAGCTTCAATCTGAACAACTTGAACGGCATCACTGACGGTACGCTGGCGATGCACTTCAAGCTGTATGAAGGTTACGTGACGAACACGAACATCTTGAACGAAAAGATCGCCGAACTGGCGAAAGGCGAAATCGGCGCAAACGAAATGCCGGTCTATTCTGAACTGACGCGACGGTTGGGGTTTGAATACAACGGCATGGTTTTGCACGAGTGGTATTTCGGCAATATGAAAAGCGGCGGTGGCGTAGGCGATCCGGCAGCGGATTCGGCCTTTGGCAAAGCGGCGGCAGCGAGTTTCGGCAGTTACGAACAGTGGAAGAAAAACTTCGTCACTGTCGGCAAGATGCGCGGCGTTGGCTGGGCGGCGACTTATCTCGACCCCGTCAGCGGCGGACTCTCGAACCACTGGATCAACCTGCACGAATCGGGCAACGTCGCGGGCTTCACGCCGGTGTTGATTATGGATGTGTGGGAACACGCTTTCATTCGCGATTACGCGCCGGTGGAACGACCGAAATACATCGAAGCGTTTTTCTCGAACATTGATTGGGATGCTTGCAACAACCGCTTGACGACCGGCGCGGCAACGCGGCCAGCCGTGATTGGCTAAAACGGATTGTCAAAACATAAGAGAGGCAGGCGCGTTACGCTCAGCGTAAGTGCCTGCCTCTCTTTTAAGTTTACGGAAGTGATACACATCGAAGCGCCCGCGCCCACGTTGATGGCGCAAAGTTCAAAAGGGCGCGGCACCTTGCACAGCATCTTGCGGCAGGCCGGACTCAAAAATTAAGGAGATAGAAATGATGCGTTATGCCATTGTCATTGAAAAAGCGG
>JAYSVR010000095.1:0-25975 GCA_043718445.1 Acidobacteriota bacterium
GAAATGCTTCATTGCTTTCAGCCCGCGAAGGCGGGCGTCAGCATAAAGCCTGGGGTGGAGCGCAAAAGCGCGAAACCCCAGGAAAAACGTAGCAAATACTTCTCCTGGGGTTACGGCTCACGCCTTCACCCCGGCTTTATGCTGCCGCCTGCGTTCGCAGGCTGAAACCATGCAAAGATTTGGGTAATGACAAGGCCGTAACCCCAAGACTATCGCCCGCCTTCGCGGGCTGAGATTGGGCAAGCCAAGTTGATTTAACTTTGACTTCGTACACCCAGCGGATGCTCCAATCTGGCGCAACGCCTTTCGGCAGATATAATGACCGCTCAATGATTCGTATTGATGACGTAGTACGCAAAGTCGAACGCTATCATCCTGACGCCGACATTGAGTTGTTGCGCCGGGCTTATATCTTTTCGGCCAAAGAACATCTCGGCCAGACGCGGGCTTCGGGCGAACCTTATCTTACGCACCCCTTAACAGTTGCCGACATCCTTGCCAGCCAGCGCATGGATGTGGAAACCGTGACGACCGGCTTATTGCACGATGTCGTAGAAGATACGCTGACTTCGCTTGAAGACATCGAAAAGCTGTTCGGCAAATCGGTCGCCCATCTCGTAGACGGCGTGACCAAAATCAGCAATCTCGGCAAACTCCCGAAAGATCAAGCCCAAGCTGAAAACTTGCGCAAGATGGTGTTGGCGATGGTGGATGACATCCGCGTCGTGCTGGTGAAGCTCGCTGACCGTACGCACAACATGCGTACACTAGGTTTTTTGCGCCCTGACAAACGCCAACGCATCGCGCAAGAGACGCTCGAAGTATACGCGCCGATTGCGCATCGCTTAGGCATGAGCAAGGTACGGGCGGAACTCGAAGACTTATCTTTTCAGCATCTTGATCCAGACGCTTATCAACGGCTGAAAGCCGAAGTCGAAGTGCGGCGAGGTTCGACCGAGGCCTTTTTGCAGGAAGTCGTAGCCCGCATCGAAGAACGTCTCAAAGACGAAGGCGTTGATTTCGTGAGCGTGCAAGGGCGCGTGAAGCGGCTTTACAGCATTTATCTCAAGTTGCAGCGGCAAAAGATTCCGCTCGAAAAAGTTTACGATCTGGCGGCGGTGCGCATTCTCACGCGCGAAGACAAAGACTGTTATTTCGCGCTGGGCGTGATGCACAAATACTGGCATCCGTTTCAGGAACGCATTAAGGATTTCATCGCCGTGCCGCGCGACAACGGCTATCAGTCGTTGCATACATCGGTCATCGGCAGCGAAGGCTATCAATTCGAGGTGCAGATTCGCACCGAAGAAATGCACCGCATTGCCGAAGAAGGCATCGCTGCACATTGGAAGTACAAGGAAGGCAAAGGCAAAGATACCAGCGAAGACGAAAGCACCATCTGGTTGCGCCGCCTGATCGAATGGCAGCAAAACGAATCCGCCGAAGAGTTCGTGCAGAATTTCAAGACGGAAATGAAGCCCCGCGAGGTTTACGCCTTCACGCCGAAAGGGAAGGTCGTACAACTGCCGGTGGGCGCGACGCCGATTGATTTCGCCTACGCGATTCACACCGAAGTCGGCAATCAATGTACGGGCGCGAAAGTCAACGGACGCATCGTGCCGTTGCGGTACAAAATTCAAAACGGCGACGTGATAGACATCGCGACGACGCCCGGCCATCTGCCCAGCCGCGACTGGATGACTTTCATTGTGACTACGCGCGCGCGCAGCAAGGTCAAACACTGGCTCACCGAACAGCAACGCATCAGCTCCATCGAACTCGGCAAGAAGCTGTTAGAGAAAGAAGCGCAACGGCTGCGCGTCAAATTGCGCGCGGTGTTCGAGGACGAAAAATTCAAAACCGGGTTGAGCGATCACGGCTTCGGCAAGCTGGATGACCTTTATGCGGCGTTGGGTTATGGCAAGCTGTTGCCCCGTACGGTGCTGCGTCCGTTCGTTTCGCAGGAAGCGGCCGAGAAAGCCGATGCCAAAGCTGATGCCAAGCCTTCGCGGTTGCAACAAGTCAGTCAGGCCGTCAAAAAGGCGCTCAAGCTGGGCGATGACCGCATCACGATCAAAGGCATTGACGACGTGCTGGCGCAACGCGCGCGTTGTTGCAATCCGATTCGCGGCGAAGACGTGATCGGTTACGTGACGCAAGGCAAAGGCGTAGCGGTTCATGCCAAACGCTGCACCAATGCCGCCAACTTGATGGTCAACCGCGAGCGCATCGTAGAAATCGAATGGCTGGACGAAGAAAAGAAAGCGAGTCTTTATTCCGTGCCGCTGGCCGTCACGACCGAAGACCGACAAGGCGCACTGGCGGCGCTGGTCAACGCCATCGCGAACATCAAAACGAATATCAGCGATACGCGCACGACGATTTACGACAACGCCAGCGCCCGCATAGACATTACCGTAGACATCACCGACATCGCGCACCTCGAACGCGTCATCGCCGCGCTCAAAGGCGTCGCAGGCGTTATTTCCGTTGAACGCACGTCTTAATGTCGCATCAGATACGTCAGGTTGACGGGTATAGGGGCGGTGACTAGAATGTGCCTCGTTCGTTGGCTGCGAACCTCAAAGCGTCTCCTCATAAAGACCGAAAGAATTAGTTGCTCCATTCGCCGCCGACAACGTGCCAAAGCGAACGTTAATCATCGTCCTTCCCGTTGAAATTCACTGGGCAACAGGTTGGCATAAGGCTTATCCACTCGCATCCGGTTTTTTATCGGGTGTGACAAGTTCTGTTTGGCAGGCAAGCGCCTCTCAAATACAGGTGAACGTGCCCCCAATGTTTTTCAAAGTAATTCCCCGAATTTTTTATTGACTAGGGATTGCATTAGTAATGCGAACCTCACTCCTCTGATACCGTGATGATACCGTGATGCGAAAATTTAACCGTTACTTTTTAGCCGTTTGCTGGCTGGCATTGGCGACCATCGCCACGGCTCAGTCTTTACCGAATACCATCCCCGGCATGTCGGGTTCCGCTTCGGCTGCCGCGTTAGGGCAGGGCGTGAGCGATAACAAGCTGGGCAGCGTATTGTTTTATCACTACTACACCAGCGATGTGTCGGGCGGGACGGTGAATACGCGCCTGACGATTACCAACACGAATCCCACGCTGGACGTCGCCGTGCATTTGTTTTTTGTGGACAGCACGACCTGCAACATTGCCGACAGCTTCATTTGCCTGACTAAAAATCAGACAGCGAGCTTTCTGGCTTCGGATATTGATCCAAACGTAGCCGGTTACATTGTGGCTGTTGCGGTAGATGGCGAAGGCCGTCCGGCGAGTTTTAATTATCTGGCAGGCGATGAATTGGTAGTCGCTCCGACAGGTCATCGCTTTGCCTTGATGGCGACGGCGGCGGCGCGGCGCGATGGATTGTATGTCTCGCCTGCGAATGCCGACGGCACGTCAGCCACGATGTATTTCAACGCGGCGCAATACGATTACCTGCCGTCCACGATGGTGCTTGATAATTTTCCGAGTCAGGTCGCCGGGTCTGGTTCGTCGGTGGGCGATACGCGGTTATATGTTTATACGCCGATGGCTGATCTCGCGGCGGCGAGCGCTCCGTCTGGTTCGTTGTTTTTCCTCATCCGCGACGATCAGGAAAACACTTACTCAGGAGCCATCAATTACTCATGTTATCTGTCTTCTGACAAGCAACGCATCACGTCCGTGCGCACTGTGCCGAACCTCAACACCGTTGTTCCCGCCGGACAAAGCGGCTGGGCTTCGTTCTATGCGTCGGGCAATTTTTCGGTACGCGGCAACAGTGCGGGGACGTCATATAGCTTGCGTAACTTGCCGCTGTTAGGGGCAACGGCTACGCGGTTGGGCAATTACACGGGCGGACACAACCTGCGTTACGGCACCTTGTTCAACCCGGGTTATTCGATAACGTTGCCACTGATTCCGCCGCCGTGCGGGTCTCCGCTGAATTTAGCGCCGCGCGACAGTTCGCTGTTTACTGACTAGCTTTTTGGTTTTGGTGCCACGAGACAATGCTTGAAGGGCGCAAACCCTCACCCCATTTTGCAGGCGGCCTTCAAGCATTGTCCTCACAAGATTCTCTGCATCCTCCTTCCGCATTCCCTCCAGCATGTTACTCGTCGTGTTGAGCATTGCCTTGTCTGGAACATTTATCCCCTAGCGCCGTTAAAGCGGTCGCACCATAAGCTGAGAGAACTCACCAGCTTACCGTGTGAGAAGCATCCCTAATCGAAAACCGGTTGCGAACTTTCGCAGCCGCAAAATTTTATGAAACTTGTGGCGCAGCGGTGCGTGCAAGCGTCGTTGATTTTTGCACTTGGGTGACGTGTAGGTATCGGGCACACTTTTTAGTTAAAAGATTAGTTCAAGTCATGCCCTCAACGTGACGAGAATAAGAACGTCACCCCTCACAGCAAAAATCAGGACTTCACGACTCATCGAATGCGAACGGCTTCTTCCAGAAAAGAGGCAGATAGGCTCACAAAAGCAAGATGGCTGAATATGTCTGCAAACTAGGTACGCCTGCGGGCGAGATCGTGACGCGCACGATTGAAGGGCTGAACGAACAGGATTTGCGCCAGCGCCTCGTCTCTGAAGGCTTTCGCATTTTCGCGGTCGAAGGCTCTGATATTGCCAAAGGCATGCGCTTGGGAACTGGCGGTGGCAAGACTGTCAAAATCAAGCTGGACGACTTCCTGCATTTCAATCAGCAACTCGCCGCTTTGTTGCACGCCGGCTTGCCTGTGCTGCAAGCCATTCAAATGTTGAGCCAGCATACACCGAACCCCAAACTGAAAATCGTATTGAGCGATGTCGAGTCGCGCATCAAGAACGGCGTCGCGTTGTCAGATGCCTTTGCTGCGCAGGGCGACACTTTTCCGCGCATTTATACCGCTTCAATTCTGGCGGGCGAACGTTCAGGGAATTTAGACGATGTGTTGCGGCGTTATGTTGAGTACACGAAATCTATTGTCGCTTTGCAACGCAAGATTCGCGGTGCGCTGACTTATCCGCTGATTCTGTTGTCGGCAGCCGTGATTTTGGTGACGGTGCTGACGACGTTCGTGATTCCGCGCTTCACGGCGATCTTCGACAACATGGGCAACAAGCTGCCGGCGATTACGGTGTTTGTCGTGGGCATCTCAAGCGCGATGCAGGCCAACATCTATTGGCTGATTCCTGCCATCATCGGTTTGGTGATTTTGTTGATGTCGTGGCGGCGCACTGAGAACGGACGCCGCACGTTGGATCGCTGGATTCTTAGAATCCCCATCATCGGCACGCTCGTGCGGCAACTGACGACGGCGCAAATGACGCGCAGTCTGGCGACTTTGTTGGCTGGCGGTATCACATTAGTCGAAGCGTTTCAGATTTCACTATCTTCGGTGACTAACCACGAACTCAGACGTTCGACCGAACCCGCGCTCAGGCAGATACGCGAAGGCAAGGCCTTCACCGAAAGTCTGGACGAAGCCGGATGGATGCCCAAGATGGCGGTGGATATGATCGGTGTCGGTGAACGTTCGGGTTCGTTGCGCGAAATGCTGGATGAAGTCGCAGGCTTTTATGACGCCGAAACCGAAGTCAAACTCGGACAACTGACGACCTTTATCGAACCGGTGATTTTGTTCGTGATGGCAGGCGTAGTCATCACCATTCTGTTAGCGATTTATATGCCGATGTTGCAAATGGTCAACGCCGGTGGACAGTAAAGCAGGCAGTAAGTAAGACAGGCATCCTGTAGTCGGAAATTACAATCAGAGGGCGGGCACACTCACCGCGCCTCAAGCAACCAGAGAGAAGTTTTTAAACAATGGCAGCCTCTAAAGCACAAATGGATGAACTGGCGCAACAGGCCGAACGCACCGAAGCCGAGCGTCTCGCCAGCCGTTATCGCCTCGAATTTATCGAACTAGAAAAGCAGCCCGTTGATTATGCGCTCGTGCAATCGTTGCCGGTTGACATGATGTTGCGCAATAAGTTCGTGCCGCTGCAACGCGAAAACGGCCATATGTATATTGCGATGGCTGATCCTTCTGATTTGCTGTTGCTTGACGAACTCAAAGCGCAATTGCGGGTGCAACTCAAAGTCAAAGTTGCTACGCCCAGCGCCATCGAAGCCGTACTCAAAAAAGGCGATGCCTCACAGCGCGTATTGCAGGAAGCGACCGAAGGCTTTCGCGCTTCGCTGATTAAAGAAACCGACAAGGGCGAAGAAGTCTTAGACCTCGACCGACTCTCGAACGACACCGAAATCTCGCCGATCATCAAGCTCGTAGACACGATCGTTTTCACGGCGCTCGAAAAGCGCGCGTCCGATATTCATATGGAAACGCGCGACAACGATATGGTCGTGCGTTACCGCATTGACGGCGCGTTGTATCAGGCCGGCGATCCGATTGATATTCGGCATCATCAGACCATTATTTCGCGCATCAAGGTTATGTCTGAACTTGACATCGCCGAGCGTCGCGTACCGCAAGACGGACGCTTTCGCATGCGCATCCACGGACGCAAAGTAGACTTTCGGGTTTCGATCATTCCGACCGCGCACGGTGAAGACGCCGTTATTCGTATTCTCGATAAAGAGCAGATCAACGAATCGTTCAAAGACTTACGTCTCGAAGTCGTAGGCTTCGAGCCAGTCTTATTGCAAAACTTTCGCCGCTTCATTCTCGAACCTTACGGCATGGTGTTGGTGACGGGGCCGACCGGTTCGGGCAAGACGACGACCTTGTATGCGGCGCTCAACGAGATTCGCAACGACGAAGACAAGATCATCACCATCGAAGACCCGGTCGAATATCAATTGCGCGGCGTTGCGCAAATCGCCGTCAACGAAAAGAAGGGACTGACTTTCGCGCGTGGCTTGCGTTCAATTTTGCGCCACGACCCCGACAAGATCATGGTCGGCGAAATCCGCGACAACGAGACGGCGCAAATCGCCATCAACTCCGCGCTGACCGGACACTTGGTCTTCACGACTGTCCACGCCAACAACGTGATTGACGTGATCGGACGCTTCATCAACATGGGGGTCGAACCATATAACTTCGTGTCGGCGCTTAATTGCGTGTTGGCACAGCGGCTGATGCGGGTGTTGTGCGTGAAGTGCAAGACGCCTTATCAACCGACCGACGCGGAATTTTTAGAATCTGGCTTGAACCCGCAAAAGTTCGGTGACCGCGTTTATTACCAAAGTTCACGTTGCGAAGCCTGTAATCAAACCGGCTATCGCGGACGCACGGCGATTCATGAGTTGTTGAATATGTCTGACGCCATCCGTGAATTGATTATCGCGCGGCGACCGGGTTCTGAAGTGCGTCGCGTGGCTGAGGCCGAGGGCTTAGGCTCTTTGCGGCAATCGGCCTTGCGGCTGGTGTTTGAAGGACAGACGACGTTGCACGAAATCAATCGCGTGACCTTCGTTGAAGCGGTTGAATAACGACCAGCCTGCTCACTGATCGATAAAGTTAAACTGGTTGCAGTGCCGGATGAATATCAGTAAATTGCACGCGGTATTGGTGAAGAGCAGACAAGGCGAGTAATTCATCCCTCAATTCCTTTTCGTTTGGCGGTAATTTTCTTCGCGGTTTTAGCAGGGCTTTAGCTTGAAAAAGTGGAACGCAGCATCCCTCGGCGCGTGCAACTGCCAGCGTCGCACAAGTAGCCCGCCCACGAAGCATCCCCGGCTCAACGAATTTGCCCTTATCGTTTTTGATTGCGCAACGGTTGGAGCAAATAAAATGCGCAATCGTCACCCCCGACGATTTTTTTGTAGCGAGCCGACAGCGTAACGAAAACAACGCTTCTGGCTTTGACCAATGCAGTAACCCTTTGCGCCGGGCGGGTGACCTCACGCAAGCGCATACGCAGTAAAGGTAATTTATGAAGACGAAACGAAACTTCCGCAAACTAATGGCTCTGTTGCTCACTTTTTGCCTCGTGCTGCCGAGTGCGGCAATGCCTGCAATGGCTTTCGCGGGCGGTAAAAACGGCAAGAAGAATTTCAAGGAGGGCGAAAAATATGAAGCCCAGCAACAGTGGGAACAAGCCGTTACGGCTTACGCGCTTGCGTTGGCGGCGGAACCGGACAATGTGGAATATAAGCTGCGTTACAGCCGCGCGTTGCAGAACGCTTCGCTTATGTATGCGGGGCGGGGCGATGAATTGGCGAAGCAGGGCGATTACGCCAGTGCCTATGATGCCTTCCGTAAAGCGGTTGGTTACGATCAGGGCAATGAGATGGCGGCCTTCAAGATGAGGAACATGCTTGAAATGCAAAAAAGAGCGATGGTAGGTGGCGATGGAGGGCAATATGACGCTCCTTCTGGGCGCATCAAAGAGTCGAGCAAAATTATTCAAATCAGCAATCCGCCGCGTAACCGCGATCAACTGACGAATGTCAGTTTCAAAGATATTGATCTGAAAGAATGCCTGAAGAATCTGGCGCGCAGCATGAGCCTGAACGTGGTGTTTGATGATTCAGTCAAATCGCAAAAGATCGCGATTGACTTGACCGATGTAACGCTAGCCCGCGCTTTCGACACGCTGTTGCTGATTAACAAGCTGAGTTTTTCGACCATTGATCGCAAGACGTTGATGGTCTTTGCCGACAACCCGCAAGTGCGTGGACGGTTCGAGCAAATGCTGATCAAGACGTTTTATATCGGCAACATCAAAGCCAGCGATGCCCGTAACATCATCAATGCCATAGCGCCCGGGCGGCAGGCACCGACCATCGAAGATTCCAAAATCATGGTCGTGAAAGCGACGCAGGGCGAATTGCAGTTGATTCAAAACGTACTCGAAGCCGTAGACAAAAACCTCAGCGAAGTAGTCATTGACGTCGAGATTTATGAAGTCGCGCATAACACCATGCTTGAGATCGGTAATCAGATTGCCACCAAGCCGCGCGATCGTACGGAGTACACGACGACGACGACGAATGGCGTTACGACTACTACCCCGCGCGTCACAGGCGCTTCATCTGCCTTAAACGACTTGGGTGGTCTTGGTCGCGCGGCGTTTGACGTGGTCGGGAAAACCTTCAACCCCTTCGCCGGAGTCGGCGGATTGATTGGCCTGCCGCCGACGGCACTGAGCTTATTGCAATCAAAAGGCAACACGCGCCTGTTGAATAAAATTCAGGTTCACGCTTTGGATGGGCAAACGAATAACACCAAAGTCGGTCGCAGCGTGCCGATTAGCACAGGTACGAATTACGGGCTGGGAGGTGGTTTCGGTGGCGGCGTTGGTGGTGTCGGAGGCGTTGGTGGTGTCGGAGGCATTGGTGGTCAACAAGGCGGCTTGGGCGGTGCTTTGGGTGGTGCTTTGGGCGGCGGCGGCGGCGGTTTATTTAGCAACATCCAATATAAAGATGTAGGTTTGGTGATTGAAGCGAAGCCGAAGATCACTAATGAAGGCTACGTCGAAATTCAAATGAAGATCGAAACCTCGAATGTCGAAGCGGCGGCGACGGCTGATCTGAACCCTTCTTTCACGCAACGCTCGCTTAGCACGACGGCGCGCATTCGCGACGGCGTGACTTCGATTGTGGCGAGTGTCAATCAGGATTCAAAGAGCGACCAGCGTTCAGGCATTCCCGTGTTGGGAATGTTGCCGTTGATCGGACGCCTGTTCACGACGCCTTCGCAAAAGGCCGATCAAAGCGACATCGTGATAACGGTTACGCCACACATCATTCGTTCGGCTGAAATCACGCAAGCCGACAATCTGGCGATTTTAGGCGGCGTGCAACCGGCTGGTGGACAAGGCGCAGGCATCAATCCCAGTGTTGAAGAAGTTCTGTTGCGCGCGCAACTCGAAGAAGAAAACGAACGCCGTTTAGTGGCGATGCAAACGGCTGTACCTACGCAACCAGCGTTGACCAGTCCGTTGACGGGAGCCGCGCCTACGAGTCCGTTGCTGGCAGCGCGCAGCAATTCCAATGTCCCGCAAACGGATTTGCGTCAGGTGGGGAACTTCCCGAACACGTCGCTTTCCAACGGTAGTCTCAATGGCCCAGCAGGTATTGATACGCCAGTGATTAAGCCGGTGAGCAACAATACGACGATGGTGATGAGGGGCGAACCGTCAGCAGCACCTGCCAGCCAGCCGACGGCGGTGGTGGGAGAAGCGAGTGCTGCGCCGGTGGCCGAAGCGACTCCGACGTATAACGCCAATGCCGCAGCGGCAGCCGAGTGGGCCAGGCAAATGCAAAAGATGGCAGCCGACGCTGAAGCCGCTTCCGCCGCCGCCGCGAAACAAACGGCTTCGGTAGAAGGCGCAAACCCCGAGTTCAATAAGAACGGCGAGGGTAAGAACGGCGAAGGCAAAAACGGCGAAGAAGCACAGCCGCCGCAACCTGAAATTCCGCGCGCGACCATACGTCCGGCGATGGTGCCTGATCGCGTGTTGAAAGCGCGGCAAGAGGCTGATTTGCAAATGGCGAAACAGCGCCAGTTAGACGCCGCGAAAGCGAAACAGACCATTGAGCAATTTGTGCCGCAATCTTTCCCGCCGGGACAAGTGGTTTCCGCACCGGCATTGCGTGGCAGCAACAAAGACAGCGGCATTGTCGGCGACAGCGGAACGGCTCCGTTGGGTGTGCGCGGTACGCAACCACTGGCGCGCGTAGCGAATCTGGCCTTGAGTGCGGTGCAACCGCGTCAGCAACTGGGCAAGACGCTGGCGGTGAACTTGCAACTTGATGCGGTGTTGCCGCTTTCGCAAGCGACCGTCGCGTTGCAGTTCGATGCGACCAAGCTGAAAGTCAAAGCGGTCAAAGACGGCGGCTTGTATGCCAAACCGCTCGACCTCACGTTCACCGAAGCGCAAGGCGTGCTGACGATCAATATGACTTCCTCCGAACTGAAAGCCGCGAAAGCGAAAGGCCGTTTGCTCATCATCGAATTCGAGACGCTGAGCGAAGGCACGGCGGAAATCACGGTGAGCGGCGCTGAAACGCAAGTGCGGTTGAGTGGCGAACCGGCGAGTGTCAATGCGACTTCGACGCAAGTGTTCATCACGCGTGAGGCGGTGAAATAGTTATGGCAGAGTTGAGCAGTATCATGAACAGCAGGCAGCGAACAAAAGGCAGTGAGGCAGTACGGCGCATGCGTCGCACCGTATCGCGCCGGGCGCGCGGGTTCACGCTGCTCGAACTCATCATTACGCTGGCAATCCTTGCGATTTTAGTGGGGATGGCGGTTCCGGTGATGCGCAACAACATCAAGCGCCAACGCGAAGTCGAGTTACGGCACAACCTGCGCGAAATTCGCATGGCGCTGGATGCTTTCTATCGTGATGCCAATCAAGGCAAGTTCACTGAACTCGAAAGCGACCGTTTCAAAGATGGCTACCCTAAAAAGTTGGAATACTTAGTCGAAGGCATGCGGATTCGCGGCACGGTAGATAAAACCGCCCGTTATTTGCGGCGTATTCCGCGCGATCCGATGACCAACGGCACTGATTGGGGCTTTCGCTCAACCGAAGACGATCCCGGTTCGACCTCGTGGGACAGCGAAAACATCTTCGACGTTTATACAAAAAGTAACGAGACGGCGTTGAATGGAACCAAGTATGTTGAGTGGTAACTTAGGCGGTAACAGGGAAGGAGTGGTAGCGATGATTCGTGTTAAGGCAAGACAAGACTGGCGACAAGGCGGATTCACCTTTCTGGAATTGCTGATCGTGATGACGATTATGGCGATTCTGGCATCGGTCTCGATTCCGACCTTCATGACATACATTCGCAGCGCGCGCGAAACTCGCTTGCAACAAGACCTGATGGTGATGCGCGACGCGATTGATAAATTTACTGTGGATAAAGAGAAAGCGCCGCAAAGTTTGCAAGAACTGGTTACTGGCGGTTATTTGCGCGCGCTGCCCGAAGACCCGATTACGCGTTCTACTGATTCGTGGCGCATCGAGATGGAAAGCGACACGTTGAGCCAGGGTGCCCAGCCCGGCATTCGCAACGTGCGCAGTGGCGCTGACGGCAACGACCAAAACGGCAAAGCCTTCAGCGAATATTGAAAATTATGCGATACCCAAGGATCGTTACGTGCTGATAAAGCCCGGCCCGTCTGGCCGCGCGCGCCGCACAGCGATCCTTTTTTCTTGTCCGCCTTGCTGCGTTATGCAACGAAGGCGGCTTGAGTGATGGCTTATGACGAAGTTACCTATCTTATCCAGTTTGTGGCGTTTGTTGTCGGTGCCTTCGTGGCCCAGCACCGCGTTGAGCATTACCGAAACGCATCTGGCGTTGACCAACCTGCGGCGCGCTCGTGGCGAGTTTGAGCCGCGCCATCTGGGCGTATTGAAGCTGCCTGCCGGACTGGTCAAGTCGCATTTCACCGATCTGAATATCACCAACGAAGCGCAACTGGTCGAGCGCCTGAACGAAGTCGCGCTGCAAGCCGACTTGCGCCGCTTGCGGCAGCTCACTGTGAGTCTGCCCGCAGGCAGTGCGCGTAGCCTCACCTTTCAACTCGAAACGCTGCCCGACGACAAGGTCGAACTGAAGCAGATGATCGAATGGAAAATCGAACGCACCGTCGGCGTCACCGGCAGCGATTTGCGCATCAGTTATGACCGCTTGAGCGATTTCAACGGACGCAGTCAGTGGCTTGCCACCGTCGTGCATCAGCGCGTGATCGAACAATACGAAAATGTTTTTCAGCAGTTGAAATGGCAAGTCGGACTCGTCTTGCCGCAAGCGCTGGGTGAAGCGCAATGGCTGCTGCGCAGCGACATCAAAGAAGATCAAGCATTGGTCAGTATGCGCGACAACGGTTTCGATGCCATTTTCGTTCGTGCGGGTGAACCGATTCTCGTGCGCGAAGTCACTTGCACGCCGGAAGAATGTGAAGACGAATTTTTTCGTTTACTGGTTTTTTACCGCGACCGGTTGACGCCCGAAACCGGGCCGCTCTCATTGGCGCGACTGTTGACGTTGGGTACGCCCAGCGAACAGCGTCGCTTTCGTGACGTAGTGCAATCCGCCCTCGATCAATCGGCGGTGGCACTTGATGCGATGCAAATAGGCTTGCGGGTCGAAGCGCAAGCGCCTTTCCGTGAACTGGCCGGAGCCGCCGGACTGGCGACAATGGCCTGGCGTTAAGCGCCGCGTTTTTTTCAGCTATAGCTTGAACGGATGAGGTAGTGACGACTTCAGTCGTTCCGTTCTTGCGCTTATCGAAACGACTGAAGTCGTCACTACAAATAACTGAAAAGATAAAAACAGCATGCAGACTTACACACAGACGAAAAAAACAATTGGGGTCGTAACGACCATCGCATTTCTTTTACTTACGGCGGCCTGCAACGGCGGCGGCAGTGTGGTTGATTCAAACGTGAAACCGGTGACGGCTACGCCCACGGCGATAAGCACGCCTGCCAGCACCGAGCCGGTTGCGACGCCTACGCTGATGACACCTACGCTGATGACATTAGCTACGCCGATGGTGGGAACGGTGACGACGACGGCGGGCGGTACGCTATCCGGCAACGGCGTCACTGCTACCGGCGGCGACCAACAGTCAGAGGGCGCGGGCATGCGGCGCGTCGGAGATTTTCCCGTCGAACTTTCGGCTGCCAAAAAACCTACGCCTGAAGCTGATCCGTTTCCGCCTCGGCCTACGCCACCGGTTGAGATGGTAGACGGCAAGATCAAACAGCCTTGGCCTGCTGCGGCTGAAGCCCTCGCGCTGAAAAATCCGCTGAAGGCGACGCCCGAAAACATTGCCAGCGGACGCGAGTGGTATAACCAGCGTTGTTCTGATTGCCACGGCAAATCGGGCAAAGGCAACGGCGGACTCGGCCCCAACCTCAAGCGCGACGGACAGCCTTTGCCACCGACTAATCTGGTGAGCAAGGTCGTACAAGCCAACAGCGACGGCGAACTGTTTTGGAAAATCACCAACGGACGTTCGCCCATGCCTTCGAGCCGCGTTCGCTTTGAAGAACAACAGCGGTGGCAGATCGTGCTTTATCTGCGGACGCTCAAATAACCATCTGCTCCTCAGCCGCAGAAGAATGTAAAGCCGAACGAAACTTTTTTTGATGAACCCTACTGAATTGACGGTGAGCCTTGAGGCTGCTTTAGCGGCGCGGATGGATATGCCTATAAATCTATTCGATGCGCGCCACACGGCAGCCTTTCGTTTATTCAATGGCTTTGCCGAGGGCTGCCCGACGCTGGTCGTTGATCTTTATGCGCGCACGTTGGTGTTGCACGATTACGGCGCGACGCCCGCTGAGGAGGATAATGATGATGCTGAACTCATCGCCACGGCCTTGCGGTTTTATCAGGAGCGATTGCCTTGGTTGCAGGCTGCGTTGCTCAAACAGCGCAATGCCTCAGACGCAACGGCGCGCAACGGCGTCTTGCTGATGGGCGAAACCACTGACCGCAAGATCAGCGAATCTGGCGTATGGTATGCCACGGAACTCGCGCTCAATCGGGATGCGGGGTTTTATCTCGATACGCGTAACTTGCGCACGTGGGCAAAAGGGAACTTGCGCGGTCAAACGGTATTGAATGCGTTTGCTTACACCGGCAGCCTCGGCATAGCGGCGTTGGCAGGCGGTGCGACGCGCGTCGTACAACTCGACCTCAACCGCAACTTCCTCAACGTAGCCAAAACTTCCTGCACGTTGAATGGCTTCCCGATTGAACGTAAAGATTATCTATCCGCCGATTTTTGGCCTGCGGTCAGCCGTCTCAATCACGAAGGCGCGCGTTTCGATTGCGTCTTGCTCGATCCGCCGTTTTTCGCCGCGACAGCCAAAGGCGTAGTGGATGTCGAACACAACTTCGCACGACTCATCAACAAAGTGCGTCCGCTCATCAACGACGGCGGTTCGCTCGTAGCGATCAATAACGGTTTATATGTCAGCGGCGCTGATTATCTGGCGACGTTGGAAGGCCTATGCGCAGATGGTTATCTAACGGTTGAGGAACTGATTGCCGTCCCGCCTGATTGCAGGGGATTGCCAGATGCAACAATAGACGCAACAAAGGCGCAGAGTCTCACTGACTCTGCGCCTTTTAATCACGCGACCAAAATTGCTGTGTTAAGGGTACGCCGCAAAGCATAAGTTGAGCTTCCCTTGAAGACAGAAGAGAGAATACGGAACAGACGGAAATAACGGAACAAACGGAAAAGAAACACAGAAAAACTTCCGTCTGTTCTGTTATTTCCGTCTGTTCCGTATTCTCAAAAAAGTCTCGGCTGAAAAGCGTAGTCTATGACCGTGAGCGGTTTACTCCACGTTAATCCGCTCTCCCTTCAGATAACTCGCCTTAGTTTTTCTTTCCGGCTGCCGGACGAAACGAACGCTCCGTCCAATCTTTTACATCTGTCGAAACTACGCCGTCGCGCCACAGCCAGCGCATCATTTCGGGCGTAATCATTCCGCCGAATTTCTGCCCGTGCAGGTTCATGCTCCACGAATAATTCACGTCGTAACCCTTTTGCGTGAGGGCTTTCATCAGTCTGACGTTTTGATAAAACCAGTCGCGCTTTTCATCGTATTCGCCCGTGCCGCGCAAGCCGCGATTGTCGTTGCGTCCGTCGCAAAGATAAACGCGAATCGGTTTCTTTTCGCTCGCCAATACTTTTTCGGGATAGACGTGGCCGCCGCGAATATTCGTGAAACTGCCTATGTTGCTCAACACTTTGCGGAAGTGGTCGGGGCGTTCCCACGCAACGGTGAACGCGGCAATCGCGCCTGAACTCGAACCGCCGATGCCATGCATTTCGGGGTCTTTTGAGATGTTGTAATCCTTATACAACGCGGGCATCAGTTCTTCGGTGATGACGCGCGCGTATTTGTCATCAAGCGTGTTGTATTCCGTCGGGCGATTGGTCGTGCGGTCGCCCCACTCACGCGCGTTGGGTTCGGGTTGTTCGGGCGTACGACCGGGGTTGATGAATACGCCGATCATCACGGGAATCTCGCGGCGATAGATGAGATTGTCCATCACGTTTTGCGCGCGAATGTCGCCGGTCGGATTCATAAACGCCTGCCCGTCTTGAAACACCATCAACGCCGCCGGAACCGCCGCGTCATATTGCGCAGGCACATAAATCCAGTAAGTGTGTTGCGTGCCGGGATAAGCGCCGCTGGTACTCAACAAAGTATACGGTCCGCGAATCTCGCCTTTCGGCACGCCTTCTTGCGGCAACGAATCCGGCCCCAACCGATACTGCGAATCTGGATTCGCGCCCGGCGGCATGGGCGGCGGTGAAAACGTGCGCGGTGCTTGCGGTGTTTGTGTCGCCGGTGGAGTCGCAGGCGTTTGCGCCGATGCGACGAGCGCGGCTGCCAGCAAGAGGGACGTGAGAACGTAGTTGGATGCTTTGATCATAGGTTTCTCGTTTCGTTTGGTTATGGCGTATGCCGTCCGATGTCGGAGCGATGAAAGGCTCCGTCAAAAGTGATTCGTTCAACTGCTTCATAAGCGCGCGCCGTAGCCGTTGCTAAATCTTTGCCACGCGCGGTTACGCCTAATACGCGCCCGCCTGACGTAACGACATTGCCTGCTGCATCGTGTTTCGTACCCGCATGAAAAACTTCTACGCCTGCCAATTGCGCAGCCGCCTCGAGTCCGTGAATGACTTTGCCGCTTTCATAACTGCCCGGATAACCCGACGAAGCCATCACGATGCATGTCGCTGCTTCGTCGCTCCACTTGAGATCAAGTTTGTTCAGTTCGCCTTGCGCGACAGCGAGACAGATTTCGGCAAAGTCGCTTTCGAGGCGGCGCAAGATGGCTTGGGTTTCGGGGTCGCCCATTCGCACGTTGTATTCAAGCACGGACGGGCCGTTGGGCGTGAGCATCAGCCCTACGTAAAGCACGCCTTTGAAAGCGAAGCCATCCGCCGCTGTGCCCGCGAGCGAAGGTTCGATAATTGTCGCGGCAATCTGTTTTTCGAGTTCAGCGTCGAGCAAACCCGGCGCAGAGAACGCGCCCATGCCGCCGGTGTTGGGGCCGCGATCATTGTCGAAAGCGCGCTTGTGATCTTGCGCTACGGGCAAGGCGCGCCACGTTTGACCGTCGGCGAAGACGAGATAAGAAAGCTCGCGTCCGGTGAGGCACTCTTCGATAACGACGCGATCAGCCGCCGCGCCGACTTTGCGCGCGACCATCAATTCGTGAACTCCGGCGCGCGCTTCGGCTTCGTCAGCGGCAACGATGACGCCTTTGCCAGCGGCGAGTCCGTCAGCTTTGAGTACGACGGGGAAGCCGAATTCACCGAGGTGCGCTAGGGCTTCTTCCGCTGAAGTCACGACGCGATAACGCGCCGTCGGAATGTTGTGGCGCGTCATGAATTCTTTGCTGAATACTTTGCTGCCTTCGAGTTGCGCGGCGGCTTGCGATGGGCCAAATGCCGGAATGCCTTTGGCTGCCAGCGCGTCAGCCAGACCGTCAACCAGCGGTTGTTCGGGGCCGATGACGACGAGGTCAATCCGTTCGCGCGCAGCGAATTCAGCTAGTGTTTTTACATCGCTGCCGTTTACGTCCACTGCTTTTGCCAGCGCGTTGATGCCCGCGTTCGTCGTAGCCGCATAAAGTTGTTTAACCAGCGGACTGCGCGACAAAGCCCAAGCCTGAGCGTGTTCGCGCCCGCCGGAACCTACCAGCAAAACTTTCATGAATTTTCCTGCTTAAAGTCGAATGAGGGTTGCGCCTGCGTCTCGGCAGCGTATTCGGGCGGCGTCCATAAATACGATTCGAGTTTGCATTTGCCGTGGTCGCTGAAAACGATGCCTTCGGCTTCGAGCAAACGTTGTTGCAAGTCAGGCGGCGTCGTCAGTCCTGCCGTTGAGAGCTTGCCTTGCGAATTGACCACGCGATGCCACGGAATGGCGCGCTCGTCTTGCGGCGTCGCGTACATAATGTTGCCGATGGCGCGCGCGTCGTAGCCTTCGCCCAACACGCGCGCCACCAGGCCGTAAGTCATCAGCCGTCCGCGCGGAATGCGCAGGACGAGCGCGTAGGCGCGGTCGCGGAAGCTGGGTTCGTCGCGCGGTCGTGTCTTAACGATGTTGCTGATGAGCTTGTCTTTGCGGTCTGGCATAACGTTTATCCAAACAGCGCCGGACATTCGCAACCCAACGAACGCAGGTAAACATAAAGCTGTCCGCGATGATGGATTTCGTGTTCGTGTGCGACATTCAAAATGGCGCGGCGCGACATCTCTTTGCCGGGGCCGAACGGCGCAACGGTTTCTTCGAGTTGTTCAGGCGTTAGGGCGGCAACGCGTTCGCTCAAGGCGGTGTGCTGTTGATCGAACGCCGCAATGAGTTCTGCCGTATCGCCGCTGTCAGCGGGATACTCTTTGGGGAAAGCGCCGTTGAGCGCCGCCTCGATGATGGCGAGTTCGCCGCCCCGCATGTGGTTCATCAATTTGCCGAGCGTCATCGCTGTTTCAGACGGCTTCCAATCGTATTTATCGTTCGGCGCGACGGCCATGATTTTGGTCGTCTGTTGGTGAATGCGATGTCCGGTGCTGATGAATGAGTCTAGATGTCCTGCCATAAAAGTTTCTCCTTGTGGGTTGATGGTTAGTTGATGGTTATGCGTTAAGCGTACGTAACACGACACGTGCCGGGCCGCCGTCGCTGTCTTTGATTTTCAGCGGCAGGCAGAGCAATTCGTAATCGCCCGGCGCGACGGCGCGCAAGTCGAGGCCTTCGACGATGACGACGTTGTTGCCCAACAGCGCCCAATGCGTCATAGGTTTTTCAAAGCCGAATACTTCAATCGAAAGATAATCAATGCCTACGAGTATGATGCCGTGAGCGACTAACAACTCGGCGGCGTCGGTCGTGAGATAAACGAAATCTTCGTGAAAGACACGATCTTCTGGCCAGAAACGTGCGTTGCGCGTTTTGAAGAGCAACCGCGTGACGCCGGTCAGATCAATTTCGGCGAGCAAGGCGGCGTCAATGAAATCCACGTCGCCTACGTCAATGACGCGCGCCGTGCCGATGAACACGTCGAGCGGAACCTGATCGAGCGTGAGGCCGTCCTGCATGAAATGAGCAGGCGGATCAATATGCGTACCGATGTGCGTGCTGAAACTCACGCGCGACACGCGGGCGATGTCGCCTTTTTCCAACGACATCACACGCTCAAGTTCAATCGGCGGATCGCCCGGCCAGACGGGCAAATCGGCGGCGATGGATACGGTCACGTCGTAAAGTTTCATAAGGTGTTTGCGGATGGTTAGAAAAGCGCGGCGAGTATAGGAGCCGTTTTAGAAAGCTGTCAAAGCCTGACATAGCGAAGAAATTTTCCATTTTCCATTTCATATTTTTCATTGGTCATTGCCTGCGCGCGCTCCCCCCAATGAAAAATGAAAAATATGAAATGGAAAATGGAAAATTCGGTTCCTGTAACTCCTGGTTCTTTACCCAAAGCGCAAAGAACCTGCCGCTAGCTTTCAAGTTATGCTCCCCTTACAATGCAGTCCGTTGTTGCTGAGATGTTGCCCCCACTCAATGGTGCCACCGTAAAAAACCTTTGAGGTTTCAGCTTTTGGAGTGACGATGGAATCGTGTCGCATGTTCATTGCCTTATTTTGGCTTTCCTTATTTTGGAACAGCGCGCTCCCCGCGCTGGCGCAGTCCCCATCCAATCCTGAATCTATTATTGACGGCATTCGCAATCCGTTGGCGAAGGTGCGTTTGAAAGACGCCTTTGGCGTAGAGCATTTTGCCACGCGCCCTGACGAACCGGAGCGCGTGCGCGTATGGCAAATGACCGGCCCGTTCGGCGGCGATGTCAAAGCCTTGGCGATTGATCCGAACAACAGCGACCGTGTGTTGATCGGCACAGGCGACGGACAATTGTTTCGTTCGCACGACGGCGGACAAGTATGGAAGCGTTTGAAACCCGGCCTGAAAGCCGCTGGTTATGAAGTCAAAGTCATTCTGTTTGACCGCGCCAAAGCCGGGCAGCTTTACGTCGGACTCAAGCGCGTAGACAGCAATCGCGACGGCAAGGTTTTTGTCAGCGCCAATAACGGCGACACCTGGAACGAACTCAAAACCTTGCAAGGCCATGCGATTCTGAACCTCGTGCAATCCGCGCAAAATCCTGACTGCCTCGTGGTCGTGGCCTTTGACGGCATCTATCGCACGCTCGACCACGGTCTGGGCTGGACGCGCATTACGCCCGAAAACGACCGCGAATTGACGGGCTTTCATTCGGCGGCGATTGATCCGCGCGATGTGAATACGATTTATGTCGGCACGTGGCACTTACCCTGGAAGACCAATGACGGCGGCGTTAATTGGCGACTCGCAGGCATGAAAGACACGGGGATGGTGGATGATTCAGACATCTTCTCAATTCAGATTGACGACGCTACGCCCGATTGCATGTGGATGAGCGCGTGCAGCGGCATCTATCGCACGACCGACGCGAGCATCAATTGGCGCAAGGTTCAGGGCATTCCTTTCACCGCGCGCCGCACACAAGTGATCTATCAACACCCCACGCGGCCTGAAGTGATTTTCGCTGGTACGATTGAGGGGCTGTGGCGTTCAATCGAGGGCGGCAAAGACAAAACGTGGACGCGCGTGACGTCGCGCATCGTCATCAATGCGATTGCGGTTCATCCGTTCAAACCCGACCGCATTTTGATCGGCACTGAAGATTACGGCGTATTGATTAGCTACGACGGCGGCGCGACCTATGAGTTCAGCAATCCGGGTTTTACCAATCGGCAGGTGCGGGCGGTGCTGGCTGACCGCGCGCAAAAAGGCCGCGTATATGCGGGCATCGTGAATGACCGCGCCAATGGCGGATTGCACATCAGCGAAGACGGCGGCCTCACCTGGCTGGCCTCGAACGAAGGCATGGGAATGCGTGATGTTTATTCGCTGCATCAATCTGAGGCTGACGCCGCGACGCTTTACGCCGGAACCAATCAAGGCATCTTTCGCTCGAACGATTCAGGCCGCACGTGGTCGGCGGTGCGCAAGTTTGAAGAGCCTGCGCCCGAACCGCTGGCTGATCCAGCGCCCGTGAAAAACACCGCGCCGCTGACCGGCAAGAAACCAATTAACGTAGTGCAAAAGCGCGCGGCGAAACCGCCCGTCGCCGCCAAGCCCGCGCCGACGCCTAACCCGTATGTCGAATTGCAAAGCCAGGTCTTTAACGTTGTGCCGCTCAAGTTGAGCCACGCGCAACCAACAACAGCCTTGGCCACTGCGCTGTTGACGGCCACGTGGGACGGACTCTTTCGCGCCGACGATGAAAAGCAAGGATGGAAGCCGCTCACGGTTTTCGGTATGACTGCCGCGACTGAAAATACGCCAATGGCGACGCGGCCTTCGATCACTGCGCTGGCGACGAGTCAGCA
Organism: Acidobacteriota bacterium; assembly: GCA_043718445.1. Lineage (GTDB taxonomy): Bacteria > Acidobacteriota > Blastocatellia > RBC074 > RBC074 > JACPYM01. Next base: position 21,396 of record JAYSVR010000095.1, read on the forward strand.
CGCGCCGGGGTTGATTTTGTTAGGCACTGAATTGGGTTTGTTTATCTCGCGCGATAACGGCGATACGTTTGGGCCGCTGAGTTTCGCCGCGCGCGACAACTATCGCATTCGCGCGATTCAGTTCGACCCGCGCACCGCGCAAACGATTTATGTCGGTACGACTGAAGGTTTCTTTCGTTCACTCGATGGCGGTGAAACGTGGGAACAACGCGGCGGCGGCATGCCTACGTTAGTTGAAGTCAATTCGCTTTCGATCAATCCGCGTAACCCCGATGAACTCTATCTCAGTGACGGTTTGCGCGGCGGCTTTTTTCATTCGCTCGATCGCGGACGCAATTGGGAACCACTCGACATCAGCGCGCTGCCCAGCCAACAGTTGCGCTCGCTCGTACCCGATCCTTTCGATTCCACGCGGCTTTACGTCGGTTCTTATTCGGGCGGCGTTTATGTGATGAGCCGGAAGTAAGTTCAGAAAGTGAAAAGTGAACAGTGAAAAGTGAAGGAACCCCAAAGTACTTTGTGACTCCTTCACTTTTCACTGCTCACTGTTCACTGTTCACTCGCTCTCACCAGCATTCCGAATAGAACAAATCCAATCCTGATTCCAACGGTTCACGCGACATTCGTTGCATCTTCCAGTGCGAACGCCACCAACCATCTAATAAATCCTCTTTTGCGGCTGCCGGATACACCACGAAAAGTTCGATGCCTGCTGCTTTGAATTTGGGAACGAAGACGCGCCGTGACATGCGGCTGCCTGCGGGGTCGCCGAGCCACGCGACGCGCCGCCAGCCGTGTTGTTGCGCATACGCAATCGTCGGCGGAGCCAGTTGCGCGCGGCAATCCGTGTCAGGCGTACGCATCACCAGCACATCGTCGGCGGGTACGCCGAGTTCGATCAAATGTTGTCGGGCGAATTCTGCCGGAAAAATATCGCAGGTCATCGCGTTGCCTGCGCATACGATCTTGCGGGCTAGTCCCTGCCGATAAAGCGCCGTCGCGTATTCGCCCACCTGCAAGCGCGGATCGAACGACATCAGGTAAAGCGCGTCTACGCGTGGCGCGGGTTGCGTTTCGCCAACGGCTAACCAGGGCAACGCGAAGAAACCGAAGACCGCGAGCAACAGGCAGAGCGCGAGTGCGATCACACCGCGACGGAGCCAGATTCGTAAGCGAGGAGAAAGCGTTTTCATTCCCACCCTCGCAATCCCGTATTCAGCCACGACAGGGTTTCGCGTACGGTCAAATAAGCATCGCGTCGCCGCGACCACCAGCGCGCGGGCTGCCATTCGTTGCCCTCAGGAGGAACCGGGACGGAATAAAATTCGAGATCGCGCGCGGCGCTTTCCATCGTGTAAAGCGCGCGCCGCGAATGAAACGCCGAAGTCACGATGATCGCGCGCCGCCAGCCGCGTTGCCGCATGATGGCGACGACGTTTTTGGCTTCGGTGCGCGTATTGAAATTGTCGCGCATCGCCAACACGCGCTCAGCCGGTACGCCGTGGGTGATGAGCGAGCGTTGCAGCGAATCCGCCGTGTGGCCGTATTTGCCCGCCGGTACGCCGCTCACCGTGACGTATGCGCCTTTGCCTTGTTTGAACAAATCAGCCGCGACCAGTTCGCGTTCGCAATGAAAACTGCCGCCCAACGAGACGATCAAATCTACGTTAGGCGCGGGCAAACGTCCGCTGTCATCACGAATGAGCAAGCCTGCCATCCGCGTCAGCACGATGGGCAAAGCAAAATAAAGCAGCAGTAATGAAATAGCCGTCAGCAGGAACGCGCGGCGATGAAGAGAAAACCAATGAAAAATTTTATGCACGATAGGTTTGTGAGGCGGGCGCGGCAAGGCAAGTGAGAAACTCGCCTTGCCGCGTATGCAGAAGCTAAAGCACCAGGATGTCTCCCTGCGGTGAAGCCTGCGCCTTGGTGTAAGTTTTAGTGTCGAGTTGATTGTCAGCGGCATCGAACAAACGAATCGTACCGCCATCGTTGCCCAGTTGCGCGCCGTTGCCCGTGAGTTGAATCGTCACAGCTTCGTTCGAAGGTAAAAAGCGTGCGCCTAAAACCTCGGCACGGTTTTGACGATCTACGATACGCCAGCCATTCAGGTTAACTTCGCCGTTGCTGGCATTGAAAATCGTCACCGTCTCTTTGCCAACATCGTGGCCGGTCGGATTGACTAACGCCGCGACGATGGCTGCGCGCTTGCGTGTCACTTGTCCGCCGCCACCGCCGCCACCACCACCGCCATCCAATTGTGCGTGCGGCCCTTCGGCAAAGCCAGGCTTGCGGCGGCCTTGTTCGTCGGTCGCCCACACTTGCGAATTGAACGCGAGAAAAATTCCCAGCCATCCCATTGAACCCAAATCAATCAACAACGCGCCATCTTGATAGATGCCGTCGGCCCCGGCAAAGCCGCTGCTGTTGCCTTGATTCATATGCACATCGTGAACGCCGCTGTCGGTGCCGAATACTTCGTCGGCAGGGAAGCGGCGGTTCTCCCAATATTCGCCGAAGACATAAACATCGGCTGCGGCGGTTTGCGCCTGACGCACGTAACCTTCCAGTACGTCTTGAATGTCATCCTCCGGGCCGTTGCCGCGAAACGGCAAGCGCCGCATCTCGAAGCGGTTGAGCAACGGATCGCGCACGTAATCGAGTGTCAGTCCGGGACGATGATCGGGCAGTTTTTTTAATCCATCGGGCAAGGCTTTTAGTCCTGGCAGCAAAGGATGATTGGTGAGCGGTGACTGAATTCTGAACCATACTTCAGAATTGACCGGGTCTTTTGATTTGACGTTGACCGGGCAACGCCAACGTTTGCCGCCGCCTTCGACGACGACGTGAAAGTGCGGATTCGTGCCAGGCACGTTTTCGTGACGGCCAAAAGCGACGACCTTGCCTTTGACCACGCCATATTGAATAGGCATAGAGAATTCTCCTTGTTAAAGGGCAGCCGGGTTGCGGTTGCTGAAGCTGTTTGCTGAGTTTTCACGTACCGCCGCCGCGTGCCATTGAGCAATTCAAAGCCGTAGCGATGATACGCAAAACAATATTGAGACGGCACGCATTCTATGCCCAGTGAATTGAGAAACGCGAATCTTGCAGCGCCTTACCCATGAGCCGTTTGCGGTTTCAGCCGATACAACATCTCGCCTGCTTTAGCGACGAACAGGATGCCCTCGGCTTCGCGGCCTTGCCATTCTTCAAACTTGATCGTAGCCGGATCGCAATAACCCAGATTGATACGTTCGCAGCGTTCGCGCGCGATGCCTGAAGCCAGCGTAACTTTCACGCGCGGCGTTTCAATACCCGTTGCTGCGTCGTAAGTGCCTTGCCCGCGTACGTGCGTGCTGTGCGCGACGATGCCTAGCGGATAGTTTTTGAACTTGTCCCACTGTTTCACGAAATAGTCGCGCACGTGATAGCCGATTTCTTCGATCACCCGGCCGTGCGTGTAACTCACTTCGGTAATGTGCGGCGCATAGATCACGACTTCGCCGCCGTCGGCAATCGCGGGTTCGAGTTTGTACATGCCTTTGCCGCCCGTCCAAAAATCGTCATACAGTTTCGGCAACACCGAGAGTACGCGCTGATAAGGTTTGTCTACATAAACGATGTGCAACTGCGCCGACAGGTCAGACGCAGCGGCCCAAGCATCTTCGGGCGAACCGACATACAACCCCGCCAAGCCTTCGCCTTTGACGACCAGGCTGAAACACAACTTAGGCAGTTCGACGAATTGCGCTGCGCGATCAACTACGCGGCGGACGGCGGTGTGCTTGATGCCGATGGTGTCGTAATTGGTCACGACCGCGCCCAGCCAATGCGAAAAGTTGATGACCTCTGCGCCGCTGATGCCGGGGAAGAAATACTTGTTGCCGCCTGAAAAGCCTACGACCTCGTGCGGAAACGTCGGGCCGCACACGATCACTTGATCGTAATCGAAAATCAGCTTGTTGATCTTTACCGGAATCGGCTCGGTCAGCACGCCGCCTGAGATTTGGCTGATTTCTGCGCCGCTGATTTCGCCCAACGTCGTCAGCGCGTTCGGGTCATCCCACGCATGGTTGAACACATTCACGCCCGCGTATCTGGTCGCGCGTTCTTCGCTGGTGACGCCTACGAGTTGGTTGATGGCGGCTTCGCTCATCGGCATGTGCGTACCCAATGCAATCAGGTAATCGAGTTTAACGACTCGCCTGTTTAGCGTTTCGTGAAAGAGCCGAAACATCAGCGGAATCGGTGCGGTGCGCGTGCTGTCGGGAATAATAACGATGATGCGCTTGCCGCTGAGATCAACTTGCGCAAAGGCCTGCGCCATCAAGTCGCGTACTTCGTTTTCCGCCAAATATCGGTCAGTGTGACCAGTGCCAATCAGTTTCAATTCAACCTCTCATTTTTAGCCACGAATTAACACGAATTTTCACGAATTGCTTTTACTCGATTTTATCCAATTCAATACGGTGGATATTAAACATGTTGCGATGGAAAACATTAGGGAGTTTGCCTTTCGCGCCCACCGTTGCCGCAAGCTATTCGGCGACCGGCATTGTCCCTTATCCATTTTCAATTAT
>JAYSVR010000096.1:0-7747 GCA_043718445.1 Acidobacteriota bacterium
TTCGTCGTCTAGCTCCGGCTCCTAAGCCCACATTCAATTATACTAAGCCGCTGGAATCATTGGAGATAGAAGCACGAAAAGTTCCCGGATAGCCTCTCAGTCCCGCCGCCCGCTTGTTCATAGCGCGTCCGCGTCGGCAACAGCAACACCCAATCTTTTGGTTCGACGAACATTTGCGGCGACAGCACGATGTCTTGCTGCACGCGGAAGGGGATGCGCGCGACGGCCTGACGCACGTAATCAGGTTCGGGCACAGTCTCTAAAAAATTGCCGCCGCTTTGATAGAACCAATCCAGCTCGCCACGATAAGCCGCGTCAATCATTTCGATAGTGTTCAAGCCTTTGGCGGTAGGCACGTCAAAGCCCCACAACGCACTCATCTGCGCCGCGCCTGCGGCATCAGGAGCAACGCCCATTGCCAGTTGATTGGGTACGCAACCCATCTCGGCCCCGCCTTGCACGCCGCTGTGGCCGCGAATGGGTACGAGTCCGCTTTGCGGCTTGCCGACGAAGCCGCGCGCCAGAGCAAGATCAACCAGGGCGCGGACGTTGGCTACGCCGTCGTGATGTTGGGTGATGCCCATTGACCAAACGAAGATCGCGTTTTTGGCTTCAGCCAGGAGTCCCGCGAAACGCAACATCTCAGCGCGGCTCGCGCCCGATGTAGCTTCGAGCAAGTCCCAATCGTGTGCTTGCGCTGTTGCTTTGAGTTCAGCAAAGCCGGTCGTATGTCGTTCGATATACGGCTTATCAATCCAGTCGTTTTCGATCAGGTGTTTCAGCACGCCCGCGATAAACGCGCGGTCGCCGCCCGTGTGAACCTGAAAAAAATCATCGGTGAGTTTCGTACCGAACAGCGCGCTTTCGGCGATTGAAGGAATCCAGTAACGCTCCAAGCCCGGCTCACGATAAGGATTGATGACGGCGATGCGCGTGCCTTGCTGTTTGGCTTCGTAAAGATATTTCGTCGTGACTGGCTGATTGTTTGCCGTATTGCTGCCGAAAAATACGATCAGGTCGCTGCCGATCCAATCGCGATAAGTCACTGTCGAAGCCGCGACGCCGATGCTTTGTTTCATCGCTACGGTCGAAGGCGCGTGGCAGAGGCGGGACGAATTGTCTACGTTATTGGTGCCGAGAAAGCGCGCGACCTTGTTGGCGACGTAATAAGCTTCATTCGTCAGTCCGCGCGAAGTCAGATAAAACGCCATGCGTTCAGGCGAAGTTTGCTTGGCTGCATCTGCCGCGAGTTGCAATGCCGCCTCCCACGTCACGCGCGTGAAACCGCGTTCGCCCTTGCGCCGCAACATCGGAAACGGCAACCGTCCCAATTCGCGCAATTCACGCGCGCTCATCTTCGCTAGCTTGTGGGCCAGCTTGTCAGCGTCATTGAGCAACGCCACATCTAAAGCCGGAGCCGTGTTCAGCCGCATCAGCTCAAGCCGCACCATGCACAGATGAATGCCATCCAACGTGTAGTCACGCACGCCGCTCGTACCCAACGCGCAGCCATCGCATACGCCTTGCGTCAGAATGCGATAAGCGAAAGGCAACTCGTCGCGGTTCGCCCACACGACTTTCGCCATTTCGAGATAGTGATTCGGTTTGGTGTGCCCGATGCCGTTCGGCGAAAGGCTCACCCATTGTTTGGGATTCCAGGACATTGGGTTACTCAAGTGGTATCGCAACCTGTCAGGTTGCGGAGGCGTTGTTTATCTGCCAATTGGTACGAAGGGAAGGCTTCGCAACCTGACAGGTTGCGATACATTACTTTTTTGATTCAAACTGAAAGCATTATGACGAACCCAATCGAATTTTTCACTTCGCGTTTCAATCTCACCTTCGCCGACCTCGAAAGCCTGCTTTCTGCTGCGCTCTCGCAAGGCGGCGAATATGCCGACTTGTATTTTGAATACACCGTCAACAACTCGCTGCAACTCGAAGAGCAGATCGTCAAGACCGCCAATCGCACCATCGAACAAGGCGTAGGCGTCCGCGTCATCAGCGGCGAACGCAGCGGTTATGCCTATTGCGACGAGATTACGGTTGAAGCCATTCGCAAAGCTGCGCTCACCGCTGCGCACATCGCCGACAGCGGCGTCGCCGTTGCGCCCGTCAACGTCACTGCCAGCAAACCTGCGCACGACCTCTATCGCGTAGAGCATCCCACTAACGAAGAGCCGCTCGAACGCAAGATCGAACTCTTGCAACGCGCTGACAAAACCGCACGCACTCACGACACGCGCATCCGCGAAGTGCAGGCTTCGTTTCTCGACAAGTTCAAACTGGTGATGATCGCTACGTCAGAGGGTTTGTTGATCGGCGACGTACAGCCGCTGACGCGCCTCAACGTGATGACCATCGCCGACGACGACGGCAACTTGCAGCAAGGCTACGCGGGCGGCGGCGGACGCAACGCGCTTGATTTCTTTCATGCGCAACTCACGCCCGAAAGCCTCGCCACCGAAGCCGCGCGCCAGGCCATCGTCCAACTCGAAGCCGTCGAAGCTCCAGCGGGCGCGATGGAAGTCGTACTCGGCGCGGGCTGGCCCGGCATCCTCTTGCACGAAGCCGTCGGCCACGGCCTTGAAGCCGATTTCAACCGCAAAGGCACTTCGGCCTTTTCAGGATTGATCGGACAAAAAGTCGCCAGTGAACTTTGCACGGTCGTGGATGAAGGCACGATTCCCGGTCGGCGCGGTTCGCTCAACATTGACGACGAAGGCTACGCGACCTCGCAAACCGTGCTGATCGAAAACGGCATCCTGCGCGGTTATCTGCAAGACAAACTCAGTGCGCGGCTCACCGGCGCTGCGATCACCGGCAACGGACGCCGCGAAGATTACCGCTGCCTGCCGATGCCGCGTATGACGAACACTTACATGCTCGCCGGACAAAGCGATCCGGCGGACATCATCAAATCGGTCAAGCGGGGCCTTTACGCCGTGCAATTCGGCGGCGGGCAAGTAGACATCACCAACGGCAAATTCGTCTTCTCGGCCAGCGAGGCTTACCTGATCGAAGACGGCCAAGTCACCGCGCCGGTCAAAGGCGCAACGCTCATCGGCAACGGCCCCGTGGCGCTGACCAAAGTCACGGCAGTCGGGAATGATTTGAAACTCGATACCGGCATGGGTACGTGCGGCAAAGATGGGCAGTCGGTTCCGGTGGGCGTAGGGATGCCTACGATTAAGATTTCGGAGATGACGGTGGGCGGGACGAAAGGATAAAGCGTCGCTGTAACGAAACAGAGATAAAATGCCCTAGCGATTAAAAGGGAATTTATGACTCGCAACCTTTACTTCGATAGAAATGTATTTCATCACATCCGTGATAAGAAAGATGTCACCGATGGTGATATACAAGTGCTGAAAGAGGCCATTGCCTGTGGCCGTATTACTATTTTTCGTAGCTTAACGCTTATAGAAGAGACATTGCCTGTCTTGAAGTCATCCGTTGGAATTGCCAAGGTAGAAAAACAGCTTCTTGTGGATTTAACGGAATCGAAAAAGGTTATTAAACCGCCCGAAGAGCTTTTACGGGATGACGTGCTTGCTTATGCGAAAGGGCAAGAAATGCCATCCCCATTTACGCTGGAATTTCCGGACTTAGAAGAATTATTAACTCCTGCAATGGCTGATCTCACTGACCTCCTAAATGTTGTGAACGACACTCAAGCACAAAAACTGTATATGCAAGCCGAGTTCAAAGTAGCCAAAAACCATGATGGGGAATACTTCAAGACACAGCAGAAGGGTAGCAAACCTAGTTTTAAGAAATATTTTGATAGCCACGCGTCTGAAATGGTCAGAGATTTGGCTGACCAGCTTGGTATACTGGACGCCTGTAAAAACAGAGGATTAGGTGGAATGCTCGAAATTAAGAGCGTCAGCTTGTATGTCGGAGTTGGTCTTTCATACTCATATGCTCAGATATTTGAAGGGCGTGCGCCTCATGCTGGCGATTCGAGAGATTTACATCATTCGGTTATTGCCTCAGCAGTAGACACATTCGTAACACATGATCCAAAGCTAAGAGCGCTATTGAGCCGAGTTCAGGTTAAGAATTTTGAGGCTGTTGACTTGCAAACGCTCTTACAGGAGCTTCGGAAAACATCAGATGCAGTTTTGCCAGTCGGTAGTTCATAGCCCTATCGCACATTGGGTGACATAACCTCGAATTCAAATGACGGCAGATTACTCAAAAATCATCACGATTGAGCCGAACAAACGTAGCGGCCAGCCTTGCATTCGCGGGCTGCGGATGACGGTAAGAGATGTGCTGGAATATCTGGCGGGCGGGATGACGCCGCAAGAAATCCTCGACGATTTTCCAGACCTGACACTCGAAGATATTCAAGCTTGTATCGCTTTCGCTGCGGATTGTGAGCGTGAGATGCCGACCGAGCCTTATTTGGCCGAACGCGCCCAACGTGGCAGTCGTGAGAAATTCGAGCGCGTACTGGCAAAAGTCCGCAGCGTTGAGTCGGAGGAATACGACAAGCTGCCCTGATAGCAAAGGAAATATTGCAATGACAACAATCACTTTGGAAGTCTCAGACGATTTAGCGGTGAGGTTGCAACCACTGCGCGAACGTTTGCCCAAGTTGTTGGAGCGCACGTTGGAGGCGCTGCAATTCGACAGCAGTCCGCCGCAACCTGTTCAAACGGCCCAGCCGATGCATACCGAAGTGTTGGACTTTATGGCATCCAGCCCTACGCCGAAACAGATTCTTGAATTTAAAGTTTCCGCGCCGTTGCAGGAAAGAGTGGATGACCTGCTCGATAAAAATCACGAGGCGGGACTCACCCCGCCGGAACGCGCCGAGATGGAAACCTATCTGCAAATCAGCCATTTCATGACGATGCTCAAAGCGCGCGCGCATCAAGCCTTGCGCGACGTGTCGAATGGCAGTTCGGCTTAATTCTCTTGGAGTCCTTTTATGGCTCGACTGCACATACCTGCTGAACTTCGCCGTCAGGTGATTGAACGTGCCGGAGATTGTTGCGAGTACTGCCTGATGCACCAGTCCGACATCATGCTAGCCCATCACATAGACCACGTGCGTCCGCTCAAGCACCGGGGGCAAACCAGTTTGTTGAATCTGGCCTTATCTTGCGTAGTCTGCAATCTCTACAAAGGGACGGATTTCGCTACGTTTGGCGCAACCGATGATGAAGTGGTGCTGCTGTTCAATCCGCGCAAGCATAGCTGGTGGGAGCATTTCAAACTCGAAGGCGCAGAGATTGTCGGCCTTACGCCCATTGGCATTGCGACGGTGACGATTTTGCAATTCAACCTTCCTAATCGGGTGATGCAACGACAGGCATTGATGGAAAGCGATGCGTATCCTCCTGCTCAATGTGAATGAGATCGCCTCGAATTTGAGAGCTTGACGAAGCAACACACCATTTAGATAATCCGCCCCGCATTGAACACCAAGACCGAATTCACCACGACGAACGTTCAATGCTCATTTGCTGGAAACCAACTTCAAGCCATTCAACCGTTACGATAATTAGCAGGGATGAAAAAACACTTTGAGCAGCGCTGGCTGTCTGCTCAAAGTTCATAGAATTGCGGATGGCTTGTACCAATGCGTCGCTCGACGGATTGGGCGGATTTCTCTGGCGTCATCATTTTTGTTTGATGACATTTACCTATCACCTTCAGGAGGTTACATGAAACATATCAAGCTGATTCAGCGCATGCTGATCATTTGCGGTTTCGTACTTTCGTGCAACGTGGCAACGTTCGCGCAAAACAGTGCGAGCCTCAGCGGATCGCTACGAGACCCGCAAGGCAATGCCGTTGCCGGGGCCAAAGTGGTCGCGGCTGATCCGACCAAGAACGTGCAAGTCGAAACGAAATCGAGCAACGACGGCACTTTTGCTTTTGCTACGTTGCAACCCGGTGCTTACACCGTGACGGTTGAGGCGCAAGGCTTCAAGAAAGTCGTCAAGTCGGGCATCGTGCTGTCGGTGGCTGACCGGCAATCCACCGGCGTCATCGCGCTCGAAGTCGGCGCTATCGAAAACACGGTCGAGATTACGGCTGACGCGGCGCAATTGCTGATCAAAACCGAAAGCGGCGAGGCCAGCACCGTCATTAGCGGCGATCAACTCAAAAACCTCGCTCTCAACGGACGCAACTATCTCGACCTCGTCAAACTCACGCCCGGCGTCGTCAGCTTCGTCAACGGACAGCAAGCCGGCCCCGGCGGTTTGAGCGGATTCAACATCAACGGCACGCGCGCCAATCAGCACAACCTGACGATTGACGGTGCCACGAACGTAGACACCGGCTCGAACGGCACGCAACACATCGCGTTGGCGCTCGATAACATCGCTGAATTCAAAATTCTGACCTCGGCTTTTCAGGCGGAATACGGTCGTTCGGCGGGCGGCGACATCAAAGTGCTGACCAAGAGCGGTAGCAAAGAATTTCATGGCACGGGCTATTACTTCCACCGTCACGAACAGTTCAACGCCAACAGCTATCTCAACAACGCAAATGGCCGCAACGCGGCGGGCGTCGAAAACAACGCGCGTAACTTTTATCGTTACAATTATCAGGGCTACAACATCGGCGGGCCGGTGTGGCTGCCTAAAATTGGCAGCACCTATCTGAAAGAGCGGCTCTTCTTTTTCTTCTCGCAGGAATGGCAGCAACAGTTGTTGCCCGGCGCGGCGCGCCAGACGCGCGTGCCTACGGCTTTAGAAACGGCGGGAGATTTCAGTCAAACCCGTGATGGCAACGGCAACGCGCTCTTTATCAAAGACCCTTTGATTGCCGGTGCCTGCAATGCGACTTCGCAAGTGGCCTGCTTCCCGGGCAATAAAATTCCCGTCAATCGTCTCACCACCAACGGCGTAGCGATCTTGAAGTATTTCAATAAATTCGAGAACGCGGCGCTGGCCGCCAGCCCAAATGGCGCGCGGTTTAATCACCAATCGCAATTCAGCGCGTCTTATCCGCGCAAGGAATACAACATCCGTCTCGATTACAACATGACTGACAGCACGCGCATGTATATTCGCTATACCCGCGATGCTGACCAACAGTTCCTGCCTTACGGCCTGGGTTGGACGGGCGGAGCCAACAACATTCCGATTGACGTGCTTGATTTCAAACAAGCGCCTGCGTTCAACGGCACGTTCAATATCACGTCAACGCTTTCGTCCTCGCTGACCAATGAATTCGTTTTCGGCGGCAGCCAGAACAACCTGACGCTCGACCCGACGAATGCTGACGCGGCGACTTATAAAGGCTTCGGCTTTAACTGGAAGACGCCTTTCCCTTATTCGCCGTCGCAGTTCATTAACGTCGGTTTCGGCGGCATTCCGAATCAAACCTTTGGCGGCACGGCGGGCTATTCGCAATTCCCTTATAAAAATTCGAACACGACCTTCGATTTTTATGACAACGTCAGCAAGGTCTTCGGTTCACATTCGGCGAAGGCTGGCATCTACATTCAGCGCAGCCGCAAAGATCAGGCGGCGGGCGCTTCGATGAATATCAATTTTGGAGTTGACCCCAACGACCCGAACAATGCGCAGCATCCTTATGCCAGCGCCTTGCTCGGTTTCTTTAACAACTTGAATCAACCGACCACCGGTATTTATCAAGGGCAATATCGTTCGACCAACGTCGAGTGGTATGTGCAGGACAACTGGAAAGCGACCAAACGGCTGACGCTCGATTACGGGTTGCGCTTCAACTGGATTCAGCCGCAATACGACGCGCG
>JAYSVR010000097.1:0-25966 GCA_043718445.1 Acidobacteriota bacterium
ACTCTGACTTCATTTCACTCGGCTTGAGTGATTACACCCCACCGCCCGCTCCGGTTGAGGAACTGTTAGCGCCTGTGGTTGAAACTGTTCTCGAACCCGCGCCGGTTGTCATTGAAGTCGCGCCCGCGCCGGTTGTGGTTGAGCGTGCGCCTGAACCCGTTGTGGTTAAAGCGCCGCTGGCTGCTCCTGTTATCGTTGAGCCTGCGCCTAAGCCCTTTGTCCCAGCAGTTCCCGCGCCACCGGAAGAAAAAGAAGAAGCCGGATTTTTCAGCCGCTTTCGCAAAGCTGTCGCCGCCACGCGCGAAAGCCTGACGACCAAGCTCGAAGACGCGATCAAGGGCAAAAAACAGATTGATGCGGCGACGCTCGACGAACTCGAAGAAGCTCTCATTGGCGCAGACATTGGCGTACAAACGACGATGGAAATTCTTGACGACGTGCGTCAGCAGGTCGCCCGCAAGTCGCTCAACGATACCGACGAACTCAAGCGTGTCATCAAACAGCACCTGCTCGACATTCTCACCAAAGCCGAAGCCTCGCGCGGCGTAGCGTCTGAAACCACCGTGCCTGACGACGTGCGGCCTTACGTGATTATGGTCGTAGGCGTCAACGGCGTGGGCAAAACGACTACGATTGGCAAGCTCGCGCAACGCATTAAGGCCGAAGGTAACGACATTTTGATTTGTGCGGCAGATACGTTTCGCGCGGCGGCAACCGACCAACTCGCCATCTGGGCTGATCGCGCCGGCGTTCCGCTCATCCAACAAAAACAGGGAACCGATCCCGCCGCCGTGTTGTTCGATTCGCTCAAAGCCGCCAAAGCCCGCAACGCCGACGTGTTGATCGTAGACACCGCCGGACGCCTTCATAACAAATCTAACCTCATGGCCGAACTCGAAAAGATGAAGCGCGTCGCGGGCAAAGAAGTGCCCGGCGCTCCGCACGAAACGCTGCTGGTGCTGGACGCCGTCACCGGCCAGAACGGCCTGAGCCAGGCGCGCGAATTCATGAAAACCGCCGATGTGACCGGCCTCGTCCTAACCAAGCTCGACGGCACAGCCAAAGGCGGCATCGCCGTCGCCATTGCCAAAGAACTGAATCTGCCCATCCGTTATTGCGGCATCGGCGAACAGGCCGACGACTTGGTCGTATTCGACAAACAGGCTTATGTGGATGGCTTGTTCGAGTAGTCCATGACCGATCTCGCTTTCATTCAACAAACCTTCGAACTCGCCGCGCAAGGCCGTGGACTCGTCAGTCCTAATCCGTTGGTCGGTTCTGTCGTCGTCAAAAACGGCGCAATCGTCGGCGGCGGCTTTCATCGTTACGACGAACTCAAACACGCCGAAGCCTGGGCGCTCGAAGAAGCGGGCGACGCGGCGCGCGGCGCGACGGTCTATGTGAACCTCGAACCCTGTTCGCACAGCGATGCAGGCAAACGCACGCCGCCTTGCGTGCAGAGCCTGATTGACGCGGGCGTCAAGCGTGTCGTCGCCGCGATGGTTGACCCGAACCCGCGCGTCAACGGACGCGGCTTTGAGCAATTGCGTGACGCGGGCATCGAAGTCGAAGTCGGGCTGCTCAACACCGAAGCCAAACGCCTCAACGAAGTTTTTATCAAACAGGTCACCACCGGATTGCCTTTCGTGCATTGGAAAGCCGCGAGTTCGCTGGATGGCCGCATCGCTACGCGAACGGGTTCGAGCCAGTGGATCACAAGCGCAGCGGCGCGCGCGGCGTCGCAACAGTTGCGACACGCTTACGATGCGATGCTCGTCGGCATTGGCACGGCGTTGGCTGACGACCCTTTGTTGACAGATCGCACCGACAAAGCGCGACGGCGTTCGCTCGCGCGCGTCGTGCTGGATTCGTCGTTGCGCATTCCGTTGAACTCACGTTTGGTGCAAACGGCGCGTGAGTTTCCCTTACTGGTTTTCACGCATCAGCCTGAAGCATCCAAACGCGAAGCCCTCAGCGCGCAAGGCGCAGAAGTCATCGAATGCCCGAAAGATAATGCGCAACGCCTTGATCTCAATTTCATACTTGCGCAACTTGCTGCGCGCCAGCTCACCAGTTTGCTCGTCGAAGGCGGAGCCGAAGTTGCCGCGAGTTTTGTCGAACAAAAACTGCTCGACAAAGTTACACTGTTTGTTGCTCCCAAATTGATTGGCGGACGTGATGCTTATCCGTTGTTGGGCGGCGCGGGCATTGCTGATATTGCTGATGCGTTGCGGTTACGCGATATAAAAATTACGACGCACGACGAAGACTTTGAACTCACCGGATACCCAGAAATATGCCCAGAATTATGAAAGCCAAACGCCGCCTCGGACAAAACTTTCTCGTAGACACCTCATATCAAGAACGCATCATTCGTTCGGTCAATCCGCAACCGGGTGAAACCATTATCGAAATCGGCCCCGGACGCGGAGCGTTGACTGAACATCTGGTTGAGAGCGGCGCGCGCGTCATTGCCATCGAACTCGATCACGAATTGATTTCGCCGCTGCGCGCGGGCTTTGCGCTGCGCGACAATTTCAGCATTATCGAAGCCGATGCGTTGAAGGTGGATTTCGCCGCCTTGATCGCGCCCGCCACGTCGGCGCGCGTCGTAGCCAATCTGCCTTACTACATTTCGACGCCGATCATGCAACGCTTGATCGAAGCGCGCGAGGTCATCGCCGAGATGACTGTGATGTTGCAACGTGAAGTCGTCGAACGCATCACCGCTACGCCGGGCGGGAAGGAATACGGTTTTATTTCAGTGCTGGTGCAATACGCTTGTGAGGCTGAGTCGCTGTTTGACGTGCCGCCGGGAGCCTTTCGCCCTGCGCCCAAAGTGTGGTCGAGCGTGTTGCGATTGACGCGCCGCGCCGCGCCGGTGGCTGCGGTGCGCGATGAATCCTTGTTGATTGAACTGGCGAAGGTGCTATTTTCACAACGCCGCAAGACGATCTTTAACAACTTGCGCGCGGGCTATACGCGCTTGCATCTGGCTGATGTTGCTGCGATCACAGCGTTGTTAGATGAGGTTGGATTGGATCCGCAACGACGCGCTGAAACGTTGACGCTGACTGAAATGGCAGCGCTCACCAACGCGCTGCCACTTAAAGGCCAATAGCTACACGAGGCGCGTCGCAGCCAACTTCTCAGGGATGTCAGCGAACTCATAACCAATCAGTCCTTGTTCGACTTCTTCGATGGCGATGCGCGTATGTTTTTTATCTCCCGCCGCGACGCGCGGGCGCGCGCCTTTTTCGAGTTGTTTGGCGCGTTGCGTCGCCATCAACACTTTGATGTAAAGGTTTTCAACAATGACAGGTTCCATAGAAACTCTTTCCTTGAACCGAAATTAGGCGCTCGCTTTCGCGGCGCTTTTTCCGCTGGCACTTTCACTACCACTTTCAGCCAGCGGCGAGAAACTGGCTACGGCAGCCGATTCGGTATCGAACGTCTCAAACACCGTATTCAGTTTCGTGATGACGAGTACGTGTTGCAGCCGCGCATTCAGTTGCAACAACGTTAGGCGTCCATTCATTTTTTGCAGCGTGGTGTAACACGAAACCAACTCGCCTAAACCACTGCTATCCATGTAATCAACTCCCGCCAGATTGACGATCACCTTGCGTGCGCCCGCGTCGAGCGCGGCGGTGAATTGCGTGCGGAATCGCGCATTGTTTGCAAGCGCCAAATCGCCTTCGAGTTCAAACACCTTGATGTCGTTCAGCGTTCGTTGCGTAATCTTTATGGGAGCGTTTCTCATGAGCTTCTTTCTTGTCTTGGCGGCGCAGAGACAACCCTGCGCCGCCAAGAGTAATGCTTAGTAACCGCCCATCTCACCGCCAGCGGCCATGCCCATGGCGCTTTCGCCGGGGTATTCTGAAATCATCGCTTCGGTCGTGAGCAACAAGCCCGCAATCGAAGCGGCGTTTTGCAGCGCCGAGCGCGTGACTTTGGCCGGATCAATGACGCCTGCCGCGACCAGGTCTTCAAACTCTTCGGTCACGGCGTTGAAGCCGACCAGTTCATTCTTTTCGCTGCGCACGCGCGCCACGATGATCGAACCTTCTTTGCCCGCGTTTTGCGAGATCAGGCGCAGCGGTTCTTCGAGCGCACGCTTGACGATGTTGACGCCGATTTGTTCGTCTTCGTCGCCCTCTTCGCCCTCTTTGAAGATTTTGAATTTCTCCAACACCTTCGCCGCGCGCACATAAGCCACGCCGCCGCCCGGCACTATGCCTTCTTCGACCGCCGCCCGCGTAGCGTTCATCGCATCTTCGACGCGCGCTTTCTTTTCTTTCATTTCCATCTCGGTCGCAGCGCCGACCTTGATGACGGCGACGCCGCCGATCAGCTTGGCAAGACGTTCCTGCAATTTCTCGCGGTCATAGTCAGACGACGAAGCCTCAACCTGTTTGCGCAAACTTTTGACGCGGCCCGCAATGTCGGCGGGTTTGCCGTGGCCTTCGACAATGAGCGTCGAGTCTTTATCAACGACGATTTTTTTGGCTTGTCCGAGTTCATCGAGTTTCACGTCTTTGACTTGAATGCCGAGTTCTTCGCTGATGACTTGCCCGCCGGTCAGGATGGCTAAGTCTTCGAGCATCTCTTTGCGGCGATCACCGAAGCCGGGCGCTTTGACGGCGGCGACATTCAACGAACCGCGCAACTTGTTGACGACCAACGTGGCGAGCGCATCGCCTTCGATGTCTTCGGCGATGATGAGCAACGGCTGGCGTTTCTCGGCGACCTTTTGCAACAGCGGCAACAGATCGTTCAACGAACTGAGCTTCTTTTCGTGCAGCAGAATCAGCGCGTTTTCAAATACGACTTCCATGCGCGCGGGGTCGGTCGAGAAATAAGGCGAAAGATAGCCACGGTCGAATTGCATGCCTTCGACGAATTCCAAAGTGGTTTCCATCGTCTGCGCTTCTTCGACGGTGATGACGCCGTCTTTGCCGACTTTCGCCATCGCTTCGGCAATGATCGCGCCGATGGCTGCGTCGCCATTGGCTGAAATCGTGCCGACCTGTTTGATCGCGTCGCCCGCGACGGGTTTGGCGAGACGCTTGATCTCTTTCAGCGCGCGCTCGACGGCTTTATCAATGCCGCGCCGCAACGCCATCGGATTCGCGCCTGCCGCGACAGTGCGTACGCCTTCGCGAAAGATGGCCTGTGCCAATACGGTCGCGGTCGTAGTTCCGTCACCGGCTACGTCAGAAGTTTTCGAAGCGACTTCGCGCACCATTTGCGCGCCCATGTTTTCGAGCGGATCGGACAGGACGATTTCCTGCGCGACGGTTACGCCGTCTTTGGTGATGGCGGGCGAACCGAATTTTTTATCAATGACTACGTTGCGTCCGCGTGGGCCTAACGTGATCTTGACCGTATCAGCAAGCGTGTTGACGCCGCGTAACAACGCAGCGCGTGAATCGGTTCCGTAAATGATTTGTTTAGACATATCAGACTTCTTCGGTTAAGCAGCGTGGTCGGTCTTGGTTTCAACTTCAGCCAGACTGGCAGCGGCGGGTTCGATAGGTTTGGTTGCCAAACCTTTGCGTAATTCCTGCGTGCGCATGCGCTGAAGCACTTTCTTTTTGCGTTGTATTTGAAATCTTGAGCGGGCGGGATTTTTTCTCGACATGATGTTTCTCCTTCGTTTGTCCGATCTTTTGGTTAGTCTGCGAATAACACGCAGCCTGGTTGTAGGTGTTGCGAGTGAGCCGACATGCTCACGCAAGGCAAACCGCACATCGCCTAACGCTACGATTTTACTGGTTGCGTGTAGATGATGGTGTAGCTTGGTACGCTGTGTCGGCTATGTTTTACAGTAGGCAGAGAGAGCGTGGAATGCAGTAGCGATAAAATCGGTGTTGTTTCACTAAACGCACTCTAACATACCGCCAACCTATGCGCTGCGGTTTCTTCTTTGCGTAACGTCTGACTGATTGAATTCAGTCAGAAGATTTTATTCTGCATGCGATGTGTTAGCCGCGCCGTCCGCGCGAAGGGCCGGGGCGACGTGAACGCGAAGGGACGGGCGTACGTGAGCGCCCGTTGTTATTGTTGTTTTGCTGGGGCGGCGTAAATCTGGGCTGCGGCTTGGGTTGGGCGCTGGCAGTGTATTTCTGTGTCTCTGGGTGAACCTCATCGGCTTGCAACGCCGTATAGTCTTTAGGCCACGAGCGCCAGCAGGTACGCGCAAATTCAGATTCGTCTTCGCTGACGAACTGGTTTAGCTTGCGGCGCAGCAGAATGTCTTTAAGTTTAACTTTTGTTTCATTATCCATTGTTTGGTTTGACCTCAGCGGCAGTATAGGGCGTAGCAACTTATGTGCAACTTCGGTAGGGCTAAAGTTCAATAGAAGGTGCTGAAAGCCCCGTGAATGAATTAGGCTATCTGTAGAGAGCCATCTGTAGCGAAATAGATGCATTACAGTGAGCGGTAGCGTCTGGCAACCTCTTGAGACACTTTGTCGAGCTACCTCACGCTGCCGCTCACTGTAATTGTGCAGGTTTAGCGCTGCTTCGACATCTGTTCGAGCGCGGCGCCGAGCTGTTTAAGCTCTTCGCCGTAGCGCGTCCAGTCGCCTTCGCGTTGGGCTTGAATGGCGCGGTCGTAATGCTGCCTGGCCTGTGCGGCGAGACTTTCATTATCTCCCGCAGGCGCGGCGAGCGAGGCAGCGGCTAGAGCGTTGGCACCAGCAACTGGCGTTTGGGCGGTGGTCGTCGTCGGCGGCGCATTGCCGAAAACGCGCGCCAGACTTGCTTCGAGCGTAGGTTCCATCGCAATGCGATTTTCGGCGGCGACGATGACGCGCTTGAGTTCGGGAATCTTGCCGGTCTCAGCCCGCAGATAAAGCGGCTGAACGTAAATCAGCGATTCCTTGATCGGGATGACCAGCAGCGTGCCGAAGATGACTTCAGAGCCGCGCTGATCCCACAGCGAGATTTGGCGCGAAATCTCAGGGTCTTGATTGATGCGCGCTACGATCTGTTTGGGGCCGTAAATCAGTTTCTGTTTGGGGAAGCGATAAACCAGTAAGCGTCCATAATTTTCGCCATCGGCGCGCGCCACCATCCAGGCGGCGAGATTGTCTTTGCTCTTGGGGGTGAACGGCAGCAGCAGCAAAAATTCTTCGGCTTGCTCGCCGGGCAGTTTCATAATCGTGTAGTAGGGATCCATCACCCGCGTTTCGGTCTGGCCTTGTTTCTCAGCCCCCTGATTCTCAGTCATAGATACGACCGACCATTGATCTTCTTTGTTATAGAAAGCCTGTGGCTGACTCATGTGCCAGGTCGAGTAAACCTCGGCTTGCAACCTGAAGATGTCTTCGGGGTAACGCAGATGCGCACGCAAGTCAGCGGGCATTTCGCTGAGCGGTTTCAGAATGCCGGGGTAGATGCGCGCCCAGGTTTGAATCACCGGGTCGCGTTCGTCAGCGAGGTAAAGCCGCACGTCGCCCTGATAAGCATCTATGACGGCCTTGACCGAATTGCGGATGTAATTAACGCCACCCGTTGGTTGCGAATAAGGATAGCGGTCGCTCGTCGTATAAGCGTCGGCGATCCAAAACAATCGGCCTTCAGAAATGACCAGATAAGGGTCGCTGTCGAAGGTCAAAAACGGCGCGACGCGCGCGAGCCGCTCTTTGATGTTGCGCACGTAAAGCACGCGGCTGTCGGGCGTCAGATCATTTGACAGCAGCAGCTTCAGGTCGCCGAAGCGGCTGGCAAACAGCAACTGCCGCCACATCGAACCGATGGCAATGCCGCTCGCTCCCTCAAAACTGGTGAAGACGTTTTCTTCGCCCGCCGGATAGTTGAACTCCTTCGCCGTGGTCTTGACGTAAACGCGATCATTCGAAAGTTCGCCAAAATAGATTTCAGGCCGTTCGACCTTGAGCACCGGCACAGAAGAAACCGGCGGAATGTTTTTGACGAAAAGCACCGGCAAGCCTTCGGGCGTCACTTGATTGACCGGGCCGAGCGTCAGGCCGAAGCCGTGCGTGAAGGTCAGTTGTTCATTGATCCAGTTGCGATTCGGCAAGCTCGTTGTTGAAAGTTCGCGCGCCGAAAGCATGACTTGCTGCAACGCGCCGTTGATGCGGTAACGGTCATTGTCTACTGATTGAAAATCGTAGTAGGTGCGAATCTCTTGTAGTTGAGAGAACGTGTCGAGCAGCGGTTTCTGATCCCACAGTCGTATGTTGTTGATCGTCGGCTGATTCTCTTGAATGTCTTTGGCAGTGAGCGGCGTCTCGCCCGGCAACTCGCGCTCTTCGACATTATCCAGCCCGAAGGCTTTGCGCGTCGCGGCGATGTTGTGCGTGATGTAAGGCGTCTCTTTCACCAACTCATTCGGCCCGACCGAGAACCGCTGGACGAAGTTCGGATACAACGCGCCAGCGACGAGCGTGAGCAGATAAAGACCCAATCCAGCCCAGAGCAATCCGTTGCCCGCGCGCAACAGGCTGGCGGCGGCCAACACGGCGACCAGCACGGCGACACAAACTTGCGCATAGAGCAGCGGCATCGTCGCGCTGAGGTCGGTGTAACTCGCGCCCGCAATCGGCCCGCTGGTTGAATAAAGCAGGTTCGGAATGCCCAGATAAGTCTGCGCGGCCAGCACGAGAAACAGCAACGCCACCAGCGTCAACAAGTGAGCGCGCGGTCCTGATTCAAGCACGACGCGGCGCAGCTTGATAAATGTTTCAGCCCCGCGCGCGGCATAGATCACCGCCGTTCCGATCAAGCAAATCACCGTCACAGTGAGCAACAGGCTGATGAATGTTTCGAGCGCAGGCAGCGTGAAAAAATAAAAGCCGATGTCGCGTCCGAAAATCGGGTCGGTTGCGCCGAAAGGTGTCTGATGGCGATAGCGCAACCAGATGTCCCACGCGCCCCAGCCGAGCAGTCCGGCGAATGCGCCCGCCGCCAACGCGGCAGGTAACGCCAACCAGCTTACCGACTGGGCCAATTGGGCAATGTCGGGCGCGGGTATCTGCTGCCCCTCGATGTTTAAGAAACGCGGTTCTGCCGCCGCGCGCGGCGATGAATCATGGCTCTGGCGCAAAGCCAGTTTGAAATTGAGCCAGGCCAGCGCGGCGGTCAGCAATCCGGCGATGAGCGCCAGCACGGCTTTGGTCATCAGCGTCGTTGAAAATACCGTTTGGTAACCGAGCGTCTGAAACCAAAGCCAGTCAGTATAAAAAACCGCCCAGGCCGGCCAGGCGACGAGCGCGATAAAAGCCAACGCCGCCGCGATCAATAACCAGCGAGGCCGTCGCCCCCGTTCAAAACCGCCGCCCAGTCTGTTGCTCGCTTTGTTGATGAATGGTTCGTCAAACGGTTCTTCTTGTTGCATACGCTCTCCTCTTGGTCGTGGACGTTCGCCCGCCTAAACCCCGCGTCGCGGCATTGCGGCGAGCGGCAGGGCGAATGAACTTGTCTACTCAAATTGATGGAATGCCGACATCTTCAGGCAGCGCGCCATAAATAGCCATCTTCGTTGGATAAATCTGACCAAGCATATTTGCTGAGAGGTGATGCTGAGTACGCGCTCGATGTTCGTCTTAATCAGTCTCAGGTTAATCGTTACGGTCGAGCCATTCGAGCAGCGCGTTCAAACCGCCTGTTGCTAAACCGATGCTCGTGTCGGTTGCGCAGTTTAGGATACGAAAATGCATTTAGTGCCGCTGTATTCAGTGGCGATGGCTTCGCAGAGGTCAGTGGTGAAGGTTGCGATGCTGCACTGGCGTGGTAAGTAATTGCCGATGAAGGCGAGCCGATTGAAGGGCGTCGTTGTGTTGGATTCGTGCAAATAAGACCTTTCGGGGTTTTCAAAATTAAGCGATTTCTTTAAGCGCCTGCTGCCAGCGTGCGAGCCTTGAGCGCCTTATCCAGTCGCGCGATGGCGTCACTTCGGGTTTCTTCCATGACTTCGGCGAGTTCGCCGACTAGCAGATGACGCGCTTTGTCGAGTACGCGGGTTTCGGCGAATGAGAGTTCTTTTTTCTCGCTCAGTTCGGTCAGCGACTTGACGACTTCGGCGAGTTCGAGCGCCGAACCCGAAGCCAGCCGTTTCGCGTTGTCAGCCGCGCGTTGCTTCCAGTCTTTGGCCGCGCTGGCGGGTTGCGTGAAATGTTTGAGTACCTGCGTCAATTCGGGTTTGCTCAACAATTGCCGCAACCCGCTATGCGCTTTTTCTACGGGCACAAACAACTCGCCGCCGCTTTCGTCAAGCAAGCTCAATTGATAGAAACTGACCGCGTTACCCGCAATCTCTTTCTCGACAATCGAACCAATCAGGCAAGGTCCCTGGCTCGGATAAATGACTTTCGTTCCTACCTTTAATCTCATTGGTGATCTCCTGCTTACGATGTTAGGCGAGTTAGGCGTTCCGTGATGAGTAAAGCCGCGACTATCGTTCGCGTGGACGAGCGATGTCTATTTTCAACTGCTTGCCATGCAAGTCATGTCCGTTGAGCTTGGCTTTGGCGGTATTCGCCAACTCGGCTGTTTCCATCTCGACGAAGCCGAAACCTTTGGGGCTGCCGGTGTCGCGGTCGGTGATTAACTGGCACGAAGCCACATTGCCAACCGTAGCGAACAATTCACGGACTTCCGCACTGGTAGCTGCGGGAGCGAGATTCCCGACAAATAATTTCGATGACATAGATTTATTTCCTTAGTGACACAACAGAAAAACCCTCGCACGCACAGGCGTGTCAGGCTTTTCGTTGAAGCTGTTTGAGTTCAGGTTGACTGACGGATTTCAGAGAATCTGAGAAGGGAGTGAGCTAGCTCGGTTCTCACGCACCGTAGGTTGATTGACCGGCCTTGTCAATCAGCTATAAAGATCGCAGGCAACGGAATCAGCGCAAAGGAATAACCATACGGGTTAAATAGGCTCATTCCTTTGCGCTGATTCCGTTGTCCGCATTTGTCTGTGTTTGTCAGGCCAGTTGGCTCTTGAACAAAGCGCGCGCGTATTCGCGGTTCATCCGCGCGATGTTGTCGAGCGTGATGCCTTTGGGGCACGCGGCCTCGCACGAACCGGTATTCGTGCAATTACCGAAGCCCGCTTCATCCATCGTGGCGACCATGTTCAGCACGCGGCGTTCGCGTTCGACGTGGCCTTGCGGCAGCAGGGCGAGATGCGAAACCTTTGCCGCGACGAACAACATCGCCGAAGCGTTTTTGCAGGCCGCTACGCAAGCGCCGCAACCGATGCATTGTGCGGCATCCATGGCTTGATCGGCGATGTCTTTGGGAATCGGCAGCGCGTTGCCATCAGGCGTGCCGCCGGTTGAGACCGAAACATATCCACCCGATTGAATGATGCGGTCAAAGGCCGAACGGTCTACGACTAAATCTTTCAGCACGGGAAACGGCGTCGCGCGCCACGGTTCAACGGTGATCGTGTCGCCGTCTTTGAACGAACGCATGTGCAACTGGCAGGTCGTGGCTTCGCGTAAGGGGCCGTGTGGATTGCCGTTGATTGTCAACGAACACATGCCGCAAATGCCTTCGCGGCAGTCGTGGTCAAAGGCGATTTGATCTTCGCCGTTTTTGATGAGTCCTTCGTTGACGACATCGAGCATTTCGAGAAAAGACATGTCAGGGCTGATGCCAGCGGCATTGTATTCAACGAAAGCGCCGGATTGATTGGCGTTCTTTTGCCGCCATACGCGTAAGGTCAGGTTCATCGTCTTTGTCAGAAAGTGAAATCAAGCAATCGGAGCGCGACGAACGGCCAAGCTAGTCCAGTAACCTCTGGCAGTGTCCAGTTGCCAGATAACCGTTCGCCGCGCACCGATTGCTAACTTTGCCTGGGAGCGCCCGCTTCCCAGCGGGCTATCTAAACAGTCGCGCAGCGCTCCTTATTCAGCATTCGTCTTGCGAACAACAGGGAAAAGGAAGGCTGCGCCGCTTTTTTTACAGCCCGCTGGGAAGCGGGCGCTCCCAGGTTATTTATAACTGCGTTGCGTCATATGAACTTCTTCATAGACGAGCGATTCTTTGTGCAAGACCGGAAACTGGTCATTGCCTTTATATTCCCACGCGGCGACATAAGCGTATTGCTCATCGTTACGTAGCGCCTCGCCGTCTTCGGTTTGATACTCTTCGCGGAAGTGTCCGCCGCAGCTTTCTTCGCGTTGCAGCGCGTCGTAAGCCAACAACTCGCCAAACTCTAAAAAGTCTGCCACGCGACCGGCGTGTTCAAGCGCGGGGTTCAGGTCGTTGCCTTCGCCGAGTACGTTGACGTTTTCCCAAAACTCGCGGCGCAATTCGGGGATGCGTTGCAGTGCGATTTCAAGGCTTTGCTTGGTGCGTCCCATGCCTACGTTGTCCCACATGATCTTGCCGAGTTCGCGGTGGAATTCGCTGACCGTGCGTTTGCCCTTGATGTTGAGCAACGTAGTGATGCGGTGATTCGCGTCTTCGAGCGCCTTCTTGAATTCAGGATGATCGGTCGTGACTTTGCCGCTTTTTGAGCCAGCCATGTATCCGCCAATGGTTTGCGGCAAGACGAAATAGCCATCCGCCAAACCTTGCATCAATGCACTCGCGCCTAAACGATTGGCTCCGTGATCTGAAAAGTTCGCTTCGCCAATCACGAATAAACCCGGCACATTGCTCATCAATTCGTAATCAACCCACAGGCCGCCCATCGTGTAATGCACCGCCGGATAGATGCGCATCGGCTGGTCGTAAGCGTTTTCGCCCGTGATGCGCTCGTACATATCAAAGAGGTTGCCGTAACGTTCTTGAATCTTGTTGCGGCCCAACCGCTTGATCGAATCTGAAAAGTCGAGATAAACGCCGCGTCCGCCGGGGCCTACGCCCAGGCCTTTGTCGCAGGCTTCTTTCGCGGCGCGCGAAGCGATGTCGCGCGGCGCGAGGTTGCCGTAACTCGGATATTTGCGTTCAAGAAAATAGTCGCGGTCGCCGTCGGGAATATCTTGCGGACGCCGCGCACTATCAGCCGTTTTCGGAACCCACACGCGTCCGTCGTTGCGCAACGATTCAGACATCAGCGTGAGTTTCGACTGATGATCGCCGCTGACCGGAATGCACGTCGGATGGATTTGCGTGTAACAAGGGTTCGCAAACAGCGCGCCTTTTTTGTGCGCACGATAGGTCGCCGTGACGTTGCAGCCTTTTGCGTTGGTCGAAAGATAAAACACGTTGCCGTATCCACCCGTCGCCAGCACTACGACATCGGCGCTGTGGGCTTTGACCGCGCCCGTCACTAGGTTGCGCGTAATGATGCCTTTGGCGTGTCCGTCAATCATCACGACGTCGAGCATTTCGGTGCGCGGATGCATTTTGACCGTACCCAAATGAATCTGCCGACTCAGTGCCTGATAAGCGCCGATCAACAACTGTTGCCCGGTTTGTCCGCGTGCATAAAACGTGCGCGACACCTGCGCGCCGCCGAACGAACGGTTGTCGAGCAAGCCGCCGTATTCACGCGCGAAAGGCACACCTTGCGCTACGCATTGGTCAATGATGTGCGTCGAGACTTCGGCGAGGCGATGCACGTTGGCTTCGCGCGCACGGAAGTCGCCGCCCTTGATCGTGTCGTAAAACAACCGATAAACGCTGTCGCCGTCGTTGCGATAATTTTTCGCGGCGTTGATGCCGCCTTGCGCGGCGATGCTGTGTGCGCGGCGCGGACTGTCTTGAAAGCAAAACGCTTTTACGTTGTAACCGAGTTCGCCCAACGTCGCGGCTGCCGCTCCGCCTGCCAAGCCTGTGCCGACGACGATTACGTCGAACTTGCGCTTGTTGGCCGGATTGACCAGCTTCATGTCTTGCTTGTAGCGCGACCATTTTGTCGAGACGTGGCCGGAAGGAATTTTTGAATCAAGTTTGATGCTCATAACTCGCCAACAAAATTTGGTTATCGAATCACTCCAAACAATATCGCCAGCACAATCGCCGTGTTGCCCAAAAACAACAGCAAGCCTGAAGCCTTTGCCAGCTTGTCGAATATCGCCACGGTCTTTTTGCTGCGCAGCCCTAACGATTGAAACAGGCTGCTCACCCCGTGGCTCAGATGCAGCATCAGCAAGCCCATTGCGACGATATAAAAGATCGCCGCAATCGGATTGGAAAGCCCTTCGATCATCATGCGCTTTACGTCGTGAATTCCGCCCAACTCATAAATCAGGAAGTCAGCATTCACCCAACCCAGCGTGAAGTGTGCGATGTGAAACAGGATGAATGACAGAATCACCAGGCCGCTAATCAGAATAGTGCGTTGCGCCAACGTCGAAGCGATAGGTTTGCCGACGGCGTAACCGACCGGACGAGCTTTCTTATTCGCCGCCGCCAGTTGCAACGCCGCGACGATGTGCAGCGTGACAATGGTCAGCAAGCCCAGGCGCGCGCCCCACAAGATCACGGGATTCGCCTTGAGCGTGTGGGCGTATTCGTTGATCGCCGTGCCAGGAATGAAAACTTGCAAGTTGCCCAGCAAATGAATGATGACGAAGCCATACATTCCCAAGCCCGTGACGGCCATGACGTATTTCTTGCCCAGCGACGATTGCCACAGCCGTGACAACAGACCTGCGGACGAAGAGGTTGCGATGCTTTCTCCAGTTGAAAGTGGCGATGCAGCCATCTCGACTCCTTAAAAAGTTGCGCCAAAAAAATCTATAGATTCGGTTAGGGGAAATCAGTACTGCTTTTCTACGACGCGAAAAGTAGCAGCCGCTTTGCGAGTAGACAAATACAAACGGTTAATCCGCAGGATAAGCAGAGCTAATTAGTGGCTAGCCCAGCAACGCCAGCGGATCGCCCGACACCCACTTGCCATCCACGATGTTCCAACTCTTGGCGAACTCGAAATTGATCGTCGTGGCGTCGAGCGATTTTCCGAAAGCCAGTCCGAATTTGATTTTCAGGTCGTCGCGGTCAAAAGCTATCTGCAAACTTGAGGTTTGTTTGTTGCTGAAGGTCGCCGCGAAACTCAGCGTACCGCCCTTGAAGCCGACGGTTCCGCCTAACCGAATGTCATAAGTCGTGAGGCCGCCCGCCTGCCCCAGTTGCGCTGAAAAGGTCAGCCGCCCGTCAGGCGCGAAAGCATACGTGCCTTTCAAGCTCAGATCGAAACTCGTTTGTTGATTCTGTTTCTTGAACGTCAGCTTGCCTTCGAGCGCGAAGGTTCGTCCGTCGTCGAAGGTGTGAACGAAGCCGCCGGAAAAATCTGCCTGAAAGAGCGCGGCTCCCTGATTGACGAGCGTGAATTTGAATTGCCCTTTGCCGTGATCCCAGGTGTGTTGTCCGGCGATAGACAGCACCAACTTGTTGTCGGCGGTGGTGTATTGAAAACCCGCCGCGACGCCTTTGAATTTGCCGGCAAACCCGATGGCGACATCCGGCTTGGCGACCGGGCCGGTCACTTTGGCGATGAACATAAAGCCGGTGGTGGCATCCATTTTCCATAAGCCGTTAAACCGAATGCGGGCCGGAGCAGGGATAGCAATGGGTTCGCCGGGAAACTGATTTTGCGTACTCGCGCTGAATTGCAATTGATAAGGCGCTTTGGTGCTGGCGATGGCGCGCGGTTTCGTAGCGATGCTGTCAGGTACTTTGGCGCGTTTGATGCTGGTCTGAGTGCCTTCGGGCAGGGCGATTGTCAGGTCGGCGTTGACTTCGTCAATGCGCAGCTTTCCGTAAACCACGATTTGATGTTGCGCATCCTGTTCATCGTCGGTCATCAGTTTGTATATGACATCGTTGGCGTCATCCACTTCGATGCTGCCAAACCAGGTGCAACTCGCGGCGGTTCCGGCAATGGTCGTGACGAGTTGGTTGTTCGCGTTGAAAGCCTGTTGCACCGCAATCGGCGGCTGGACTTGCCCGTTCAAGTCGTAATGCAAGCGGTTGCCCGGAGTCACGCTGGTGTCATTCGTGTTCCAGCGGCCTTGCGTGAGCGCCGCGCCGTTGTTGCTCACGGCGACAGTGCCGTCAGCGCGAAAGAGCAAGGTCTTGCCGTTTTGTATGCTTTGCAATTCTCGTAAGTCGGCCATGGTCAGAGTCTCCTCAGAAAAAGTGTAGGGTAGGTTCTCAACCTGCCTTACACGGTTGAACCACGCGCCCGATGGAGCGCAAGCGTGCAGGGCAGGTTGAGAACCTACCCTACACTTGGGATGGGGTTAAAAGCTGTAACTGACACCAGTGAACAAGGTGCCTGAACGATGCAGCACAGATTGCGGCGATCGCGCGTAACCGAACGTAAAGCTCAGTGGGGCGCTCAGGTCGTTGCCCAAATTGCGCAACTCCAAAGCGATGCCGTAACCCTTGACGGTTTGATTCAAACGGCGCGACGTAAACGAAGTTGGGTCAGAAAGATGCGCAAAGTCGTAAAAAGTTTTGAGATAGATATTGGCCGGATCGAAAGGCAGCGATGAACGTGCGGCTTCGGTTCCGGCGTTCGATGAACACGGCGTGCGGTTGAGTTCGGCGGCTGCGGTCTTGCGCAACAGATGCCACAGCGAAAGCGCGTTGACGCCGAATTCGGCTTGCGCGAACCGCACGCGCCGCCCGATGAATTCGCCTTCTTCCATGCCGCGTACGTTCGACAATCCGCCCAGCCGGAACAGTTCTGTGACGGGCGTGCCCGCGCCGCTTTGTCCCAAGCCCTGAACGTAGCGCACGAAAAAATCTTCGGGCGAAAGTGCGCCAAAGACGATCTCGGCGCGGCCTGTCACAGCGGTTTTGTAATAGCGGTAATCAGCGCCGAACCAGCCCAGCCCGCGTTGCAATTTGGTGTCGAGCGAAAAGTTCACATGCCCCAAACCGCCAACCCGTTCCGGTTGCCGCGCGTCGTGCGTCAACGTCGCGGTCAGGTTCAGCGCCAGCGGCGTGATTTGCGTCGAGGCTTGCGGCAACAGGTCTGAACGCAAGCCGGTAAGGGCTAACAGCTTTCGGCTTTCGGGAATATTCAACGCGCGAAAGCCGAGCGAAGTCTCGCCGTGCAAGGTCGCGTGCGTACGTTTGCGCGTTTTGAAAAGCTCGCAATTGAGCCACAGATAATCGTCCGGTTTGAACGAATCGTAGCCGAACGTGAAGGCCGCGCTCGAACCCGTTTCACGGGCTTCGATTTCAGTCGGCGTTAGATTGCTCAGGCGTTGCTGACGGTCGCGCAGGTAATTCACATTGACGCTCACGTCTTTGACGCGCCAGCCCGCGCGTTCAGGTGCCGCAAAAGGCCGCGCCAGTTGAAAGCGAATTTTCTGTACCTGATCGCCGCGCGAAAAATCGAGCGAAGCGCGTTCGCCCAACCTCAACAAGTTGTATTCCTTCACGCCGACCGTACCCAGCAAGCTGTCAGCGGGCGAATACAAGCCGCCCGCACTGATGCTCAACGCGCCTGGCGTTTTACGTTTGCGTTCGACCTCATAAATCAATGCCGAGTCGTCGCTAAAATTATCAATAACTGTTTCGTCTGAAGTGTTCGCCGCCAACTGGGCAGGTTGGTTGCGAACCGGTTGCCGTGGGGCGGGCGAACTGATCTGCAAAAAATTCGCTACCGCTTGGCACTTGATCTGACCGGGCGGGCAAAGCAATTGGCGGTCGCGTTCGATCTGTTCCCACGTGACGACGTGGCCGGGTTGCGCGGCGAACTTGCCTTTGAATTGTTGATTGAGCTTTTGGGCGACGGTGCGCCGCTGTTCGTTGAATTCGTGACCGACTTCTTTATCCATGAACTTACGGTCTAGGTCGTCTGGCTGCACTTTCAACGCCAAGTGGCGGACGATCTGCAAGCCCGTCACAGACATTACGAAAGGCGGCTGCTCAGGCGTAGTGCATAGCTGATGGCAAGGCTCTGACGGTTCACTGGGACATCCATCGCATTTGCCGATTGACACTTCGAGCGGACGCCATTTGACCGCGCTGGTGAGCGGGGAATTAGCGGATGGTTTGCCGAGTTCGTAGCTGCGCGTGAAATCAGCGATCAAGGTTTGCTGGGCGGTTTGAAAGGGACTCACCGCAGTGAAATCAATCTCTGGCGTTAGTCGCAATTTGCCTGCGTCACTGAGCAAACCTTGCTTGCGGGCCAGCGCCAATAGGTGTTGTGCGACGGCGGTGAGTTCAGCCACGACGCGGTCTCTGGGCTTCGCGCGTGCCAGCGGATCGGTGGCGGCGTGGCTCACATCTTGGCGGGTGAAAAAGAGTTTGACCGATACGTTATCGGCTGTCGCTATGGCTTGTTCGGTGGGCCGCGATTGTTGCGCAGCCAAAGTGGCTGAAGCAGTTTTGAGTATGACAAAGACGCGGTACTGTTCTGGCTTTATGGTTGTGGTCGGCGGCGGACTGCCGGGACGGCCACAAACGCAAAGCGAAAAGGTGCCGTCTGTGGCGTTGGGTTCGGCCAGCAACTCAGGGGCGGGAACGAACAACGGATTCGCCTGAAACTTGCCGTTGAGCAATCCGATCAAATCAATATCGGCGGGCGTAGTCTCGTTGAATCCGAACTGTTCAGCCGTGCCACTGGCGGCGGTTTCTTCGAGGGCGAGTTTGAGGCGCTGTTGTAATTCGGGGTCAGTGATTGGCGAATCACTGCCATCACTAATTGACGGAAAGCTGCTGAGTACCCAGAAACGTTGGTCGCCTTTGACCTGGGCTTTCACCTTGACTCGTATGACACCGAGCTTGACCCGATTGCCCGGACACGCACAGTCAGATTGCGCGCGGACGCCCAACGCGCCCAACCAACTCAAGACCAGACCGGCAGCCAGCGCAAGAGTTAAGCGATGAATTTTTTCGAGCTTACAAGTCTCAGGTTTTTGCATGGCGTCACCTTCATCATTTTTCTAACTGGATTTTTTTAACTGGCTTAGGGGGCTTATCTCAGCGCGCGGAGCATAGGCAACGATGGTTTAACGGTCAACAATGCGACGCGAGTCAATCTTCTCTTTTCGGGCGCAGCGCGGTATGTTGCCGCGCGCTGTCAGACATTCGTTACCAGAAAACAATTTTTGAGGAATAAATTATGAGTACACCCGCGACCATTCCCGTGCGACCTTTGGGACGCACCGGCGTCAACGTTTCCGCCCTCGGTTTGGGCGGCTATCACCTCGGCCTCGTCAAAGAAGAAGCCGACGCCATTCGTTTGCAGCACGCGGCGATTGACGCAGGCATCACTTTTCTCGACAACGCCTGGGAATATCACGATGGCATGAGCGAAGAACGGATGGGTAAAGCCATCGTTGATCGCCGCGATAAAGTTTTTTTGATGACCAAAGTTTGTACGCACGGACGCGATAAGCACGAGGCCATGCGCCAACTCGAAGATTCGCTGCGCCGCTTGCAAACCGATCACATTGATCTGTGGCAGGTGCATGAACTGGCTTATGACAACGATCCGGCCTTGCATTTCGCGCCGGGTGGCGTGATCGAAGCGTTAGAGCTAGCCAAACAACAAGGCAAGGTGCGTTTCGTCGGATTCACCGGACACAAAAGCCCTGAGATTCATTTGGATATGCTGGCGCGTCACTATCCGTTCGACGCCTGCCTGATGCCGTTGAATGTGTTGGATGGAACCTTTCGCAGCTTCGAGCAAATGGTGTTGCCCGAACTCGCGCGTCAAGGCATTGCGGCGCTCGGCATGAAAAGCATGGGCGGCGGCGGCGATATGATTCGTGGCGGCGCACTGACGGCGCACGAAGCCTTGCGTTACGCGATGAGTTTGCCAGTTGCGACCGTCGTGAGCGGGATTGCTTCGCCGCGCGTGTTGGAACAAAACCTCGCGGTGGCACAAGGCTTCACGCCGTTCAGTGAGGCAGAGATGCAAGCCCTGCGCGAACGCTGCCGTCCGGCTGCCGCCGACGGACGCTTCGAACTTTATAAAGTATCAGCCAAACACGAAGGCCCGATTGGCCGCGCGCAACATGGCTTTCCGCCGCAATCAGCGATGGTGGATTAAGTCTGCGACTGCGCCACCTTCGATGAAAACGAAATCATTGCCCATTGTCTATTACCCCTTGTCCATTGTTATGCAGAGAGAAACCTCTTTCCTGCATAACAATGGGCAAGGGGTAATGGACAATGGGCAATCAGCAAAATTCGTAGTTCAGCGTCAGGTTGCACGCAGATGGGAATCGCTATCAGGCAAAGTATTGCAAGGTTGCCCCCTACGCCACTTTCTCGCCTGAAACTCATTGCGTAACCGCTTCGGGTTGAAGTTTTGACTTGCCGAACGTGGCAGGTAAGATACGCCACTACTTCCGCTGCACACGACCCAATACATAACTCAATACTTGATGATGACGAGCTAAAACATCCAACGACTAAGTCCTTTTTTCTGCTTAACCCCTAAGGCCGGAGTCATTTTTGCTATGCCGTACTGGTTAAAATCTGTTCGCTCCGCGTTCGTCAGCCGACTGCTGATGCCAGTTCTGTCTCTGGCTCTGTGTCTGACGCAGTGCGCTTTGCCTGCGCTCGCGGTTGAGAAAAAAACTGCCACTGCGATTTCGCATTACGCCGTAGTTGATACCGTTACGGGAACGATCAAAGGCCGGGTCATAGATCGTTCAGGCGTTGGTATTCCTGATGTCACAGTGGTGATGGTCAATCTAGACACCAACAACCAACGAGCCACGCGTACTGCGGGCAATGGTTCTTACGCAATTGCTGCTTTGCCGCACGGCATTTACGAGATCAAAGTCAGCAAGCAGGGTTACGTATTAGCTGAGAACCCGGTGCGCCAAGCCAAGACCATATTGAATAAACCCTTTGAGATCGTTCCCGACATCGTGATGGTGACCGGGCCGATCACGCCTGATCCGCCGCCGCCGGTTTCGACGCCGCCGCCTGCGCCGCCCAACCGAGATGAAATCGCTGCCGGACAATTAACCAATCAGGGCGATGCAGCGCGCCGTTCGAATGTGGAAGAGCGAGCCGTGCTGGCATTGCCATTGGCCGATGGACGCACCTTCGACACGTTGGCGGCGTTGGCGGCGGGCGTTGCGCCTCCGCCCCAAGT
Organism: Acidobacteriota bacterium; assembly: GCA_043718445.1. Lineage (GTDB taxonomy): Bacteria > Acidobacteriota > Blastocatellia > RBC074 > RBC074 > JACPYM01. The sequence goes on from JAYSVR010000097.1 coordinate 21,008, forward strand.
GCGGGGTGTGGCCGGGCCGGGCATCGGCGCGGGCATTGGCACGGCAGGGCAGTTCGCCGTGAACGGACAGCGCGCGCGTTCGAATAATTTCACGGTTGATGGTTCTGACAACAACGACGAAGACGTAGGCGTGCGGCGGCAGGGCTTCACCTCGCTCGTGCCGCAAAGCATCGAAAGCGTACGCGAAGTGCAAATCGTCACGCATCTGTGGGATGCCGAAGCCGGACGCAACGTCGGCTCGCAGGTCAACGCCATCAGCCAGTCAGGCACGAACCGCATACACGGCACGCTTTACGATTTTTTCACGCACGATCGCCTCAACGCACACAATTTTTTCGATGATATTTCAGACAAGGTGACGAGCTTTCCGTTGCGGGCGACGGCTTATAGCGGCTTTGTGAATGGCGCGGCGACCGGTTCACGTTCGTTGCCGGTGAGCTTGCGCAACAGCGTGTTTGAACCGCTGCGGTTTGTCACGCAACCGAATCCGGCGTTAGGGCGCGACCGCTTTCAACGCAATCAGGGCGGCGGCGTGTTGGGTTTTCCGGTAAAAAAAGACCGCACGTTTTTCTTCGGCTCGCTCGAACACACCCAAGTCAAAGCGCGGCAGGAAAATCATTTTGCCGTGCCGACCATCGCGCAACGCGGCTTTCTCAATTCAGGAGCGACGGGTTACTTCCTCGATTCGCGCCGCGAAAATCCGCGCTTCCCCGGTACGATTGTCGGCGATGCAGCGTTTGCGCTGTTTCCGTTTCCGAATCATCCGGTCGGGCCTTACGGCGAAAACACTTATACGCAAGTGCTGCCCGCCGACGGACGCGGCACGATTTTTTCGACCAAGCTCGAACACAATCTGAAAGCGTGGGGCAAAGACCATACGGTGACGGGGCGTTATAACTTCACCAACGACGAACGCATCGTGCCCAGCGTAGGCGGCGCGCTTTTCTCAAGTTTGATTCCGCGCGTAGGTACGCAAAATCTTTCGCTGTTTTTGAATTCGCAACTCTCGACCACCACGGCCAATCAGGTGCGGTTGAGCTTTGGGCGCACGCGGTTGCGGTTCACTGAGAAACGCGATGCCTATTTGCGGGACGCCACGTTTGCGCAGAACCAGCCTTTTCTTTTGAACGCGCAAATCATTGATAACCTTTCGCTGCCTCAGGAGGTGAATGACCCCAGCCCTTTCGACAACATCGTGAACCTGCTCGTTTCGTCCGGTTTCGCCGAGCAACACCTGGGCACGGTGGGGCAATTGATCGTGACGCCTTTCAGTCCGGTCGGAGCCGATGTGAATTTGTTTCCGCAAGCGCGCGTCAATAACACCTGGCAGGCGGCTGACACGTTTACGAAATTTGCCGACAGCCATACGCTCAAGCTGGGGGCGGATGTGCGGCGTTCGCATCTCAACAGCTTTCTCAATCGCAACTATCGCCCGCAAGTCGTATTCGCGGGCGGCCCCGATTTGACGGCGCGTTTTCCGTCGCAGGCGACGATTCTCAACCCTTCGCAATCAGGCCCGACGCCGGGTTATTTCAGCGGCTCTGACCTGGTGTCGCTAGGCATTCCGACCGGCATCTCGCAGGCGCTGGCTATCGGTACGCCCGACGCGACGATTGGTTTACGGTTCTGGCAATTGAATTTTTTTGCCAACGATAACTGGCGCGTGCGACGCGGGCTGACGTTTGATTACGGCTTGCGCTATGAGTTCAACACCGTCCCGCGCGAAGCCAGCAATCGCATCGAACGCACCTTCGGGCTCGATCAACTGCCGCCGAACGATCCGAACTTGCGCATCGAAGCGCCGTTTTCCAATCAGATTTTAGATTCAGCGCGGCTGTTGGGTTCTCTGCAAAATACGCTGACCGCTTATCGCCAGTTTTTGAACGGACGCTCGACCATCTATGACGCTGACCGCAACAACTTGAGTCCACGTTTCAGCCTGGCGTGGGACCCGTGGGCGAACAGCAAGGCACACGCCGGCAAGACCGCGATTCGCGCGGGCGTCGGGATGTATTACGACGTGAATCTGGGCAGCGTCGTCAGCCAGTCGCGCAACGTGTTTCCAACCTTTTTGCCATACAACGTTGACGCGAATACGTTCTTTTATGCGCGCAACGAATTCCTCGATCTCAACCGCGACATCAATGCGATTTTCAATCCGGTGTTCGCGCCGATTTATGTGAAAACCGGCAATCAGCCTTCTGTGCGAAATCCGCTGGTAACCGCCGCGCGCTTGAATAGCATTCAGTTGCCGAGCGGCGTGATTCAGCAAGTGCTGGGTTTGCTGTTCGATTCAACCATCGGCGGCGGACGGCCTTCGGGCGGCGGGCTGGCTTTCACCTTGCCGGTGCGCGATCTGCGCGCGCCTTATACGTTGCAATACAACCTGCAAGTCGAACGCGAACTCGCGCCGAACTGGTTGCTCAACGCGGCTTACGTTGGTACGCGCGGTTTGAAGCTCACGCGCTTTCGCACACCGAACGGCGGGCCGAATTCGATTGCGATTCCGATTGATCCGCTGGCGCTGCGTCCGAATCCGATCAGGTCGTTTGCGCTGCCGCCGTTGGGCAGTTTGTCGTCTGATGCGCCGACGCGACCGAATAAGGCGTTGGGCGCTTATACGATTTTCGATTCGTCCGCCGCGTCGAGCTATCACGCACTGCAAACCAGTTTGACCAAACGTTATAGCCAGGGCTTTCAGTTTTCGGCGGCTTATACGTTCTCACACGCGCTTGACGATGTGTCTGACGTGTTTGACTTGGCCGGTGCTTATGCCTTGCCGCAAGACGACCGCAATCTCGCCGCCGAACGCGCTGCGGCCAATTTCGACATTCGTCATCGTGCGGTGTTCAGCCTCATCGCCAACTTGCCGGGCTCGCACCGCTTGAACGACCGCAAAGGCGCAGCCGGATGGCTTTTCGGCAACTGGCAAGTCGCGGCGCTGACCGCGATTCAAACGGGCCAGCCGTTCACGGTGAATACGAGTTATGACGTGAATCTCGACGGCAATCTGACTGACCGCATCCATACGCTGACGGGCTTGAACGTGGTCAATGACGGCGTGCAACGACTCGCGCTGACGACGAACGCTACGCGCTTGCTCGCGCCGCTCGGTACGAACGGCAGCATCGGACGCAACACCTTTCGCGCGGCGGGCGTAGCGAATACGGATGTGGCGTTCATCAAATCTTTTCGGCTGCGGTCAGAGCATTCGCTGCTCTTTCGCGCCGAGGCTTTCAACGTTTTTAATCGCACGCATTTTGCGATTCCCGTGCGCACGCTCGAAGCGCCCAGCTTCGGCTCGGCGACCGAAACGAGTTTGAGTCAGCGACAGATTCAGTTCGCGCTGAAGTACATTTTTTAGAGTTAGAAATCATGTTTAAGGCAAAAGGCAAAAGGCAAAAAGCAAAAGGCAAAAATGTAGAGCCTCTGATTTCTGACTTCGTGTCAGTCGTTCAGGATCGGGTGATCTATATTTTTGCCTTTTGCCTTTTGCCTTTTGCCTTTTGATTTTTCCCAAAAAGGAGCTAGTGAACAAATGAGTATCATTGACAGTGTGATCGCCCGTGAGATTTTGGATTCGCGTGGCAATCCAACCGTAGAGGCTGAAGTTTTGCTGGAAAGCGGTGCGCTCGGACGCGCTGCCGTGCCGTCGGGCGCTTCGACGGGCGAGAACGAAGCCGTCGAATTGCGTGACGGTGACGCGGCGCGTTATCTGGGCAAAGGCGTTACCAAAGCCGTAGACAACGTGAACACCGCCATCGCCGATACGATCACCGGCATGGATGCGTTCGATCAAGTGTTGATTGACCACGCGATGATTGATCTCGACGACACGCCGAACAAAGGCCGTTTGGGTGCGAACGCGCTGCTCGCCGTTTCATTGGCGACCGCGCGGGCTGCCGCAACGGAGCTTGAAGTTCCGCTCTATCGTTATATCGGTGGAGTCAATGCGCGCACGTTGCCCGTGCCGCTGATGAACATCATCAACGGCGGCGCGCACGCCGATAACAACGTAGACTTTCAGGAATTCATGGTCGTCCCCGCCGGAGCCGAGACCTTTGCCGAAGCCTTGCGTTGGGGCACTGAGGTTTTTCATTCGCTCAAGAGCGTGCTGAAAAAGAAAGGTTACTCGACCGCCGTCGGCGACGAAGGCGGTTTTGCGCCGAGCCTGAAATCGAACGAAGAGGCGATTGAATCCATTCTCGAAGCGATCACCCAAGCCGGTTACAAACCCGGCAGCGAAATCGCCATCGCGCTCGACCCCGCCGCGTCAGAGTTTTATTCAGAAGGGAATTACGTCTTCAAAAAATCAGACAACCGCGTGCTGACTTCAGATGAGATGGTTCAATACTGGATCAACTGGACGAAGCAATACCCGATCATCTCGATTGAAGACGGCCTGTCAGAACACGACTGGACGGGCTGGGCGAATATGACCGGCGAGATTGGCGACACCGTGCAACTGGTTGGCGACGACCTGTTTGTGACGAACGTCAAATATCTCGAACGCGGCATCAACGAGATTGTCGCCAATTCGATTCTCATCAAGGTTAATCAAATCGGTACGCTGACCGAAACGCTTGATGCGATTGAGTTGGCGCGCACGAACAATTACACCGCGATTAGTTCGCATCGTTCGGGCGAAACCGAAGACCCCTTCATCGCCGACTTGGCCGTCGCTACGAATTGCGGACAAATCAAAACCGGCTCGGCTTCGCGGACTGATCGCATCGCCAAATATAACCAACTGCTGCGCATTGAAGAAGAACTCGGCACGGCAGCGCGTTTCCACGGCTTCGCGTCGTTCTATCAACTCGAATTAGGCAAGATGAATTTCGAGGTGAAAGTGCGCGCGACGAGCCGCTAATCAAACGTGGCGCAGGCTTCAGCCTGTGACCCGTTGTGTGGACTTTAGTCCGCGACTCACGCCGCGCACTCACTCGCGGACTAAAGTCC
>JAYSVR010000098.1:0-7743 GCA_043718445.1 Acidobacteriota bacterium
GTCAGAATGAAGAGGAAAACCGCCTCCCTCCTGACTCCTGTATTCTGGCTCCTGTATTCCAGCAGTCGCACTCAAGTGAAAACCGTTATTAAAGACAAACTCAACGATTAGCAGGTTTGGCAGTTTGTATATTTTAAGTGCAGTTTGAGCCTGGCAGTTTGAGTCTAAAGGAAGAAAAGAAATGAGAGCAGCAAAAATTATTTTGGCGGTGTGTTGTGTCATCGGCTTCGGCGGATGGCTTTTGAGCAAAACCTCTGCGCAAGAACAAACCGGCCCAACATCCGGTAAAGATGCGCCACCGGATGGCGCGAAGTTATACACCGAGCGTTGCGCCGTTTGTCACGACAACGCGCAAGACCGTACGCCGCCGAAAAGCGTCATCGCGCGCCGTATGCCCGATGAAGTCATCGCGTCGCTCACGACTGGTTCGATGAAAACGCAAGCCGCGGGTTTGAAGGAGTTAGAAATTCGCGCCCTTGCCGTTTACCTCACCGGCAAGCAACCGCGCGGCGTGATGGATGCGAATCAAATCGGCAATCGCTGCACTGCCGCTGCCGCGCCGCTCAATCTCAACGCGACGGGCTGGAACGGCTGGGGCAACGACCTCGACAATACGCACTTTCAACCCAAGCCCGGTTTGAAAGCCGAAGACGTGCCGCGCCTCAAGGTCAAATGGGCTTTCGCTTATCCGGCAACGATGGCAATCGGGCAGCCCGCGATCATCGGCGACCGGCTTTATGTCACGACCGATTCGGGACAGGTGATTTGTTTGAACGCGCAAACTGGCTGCACGCATTGGGCGTTTAGCGTAGGCGCTCCGGTGCGCAACTCGGTTTCAGTCGGCGCCTTGCCCAAAGGCAACGCATCCAGATTCGCAGCTTACTTCGGCGACGAACGCGGGAACGTTTACGCCGTAGACGCCGACACGGGCAAAGAGTTGTGGAAGATCAATCTCGACCAACATCCCGTCGCGCGCATCACCGGTTCGCCTGTGTTGCACGGCAATCGGCTTTACGTGCCGGTCTCATCTATCGAAGAAGCCATCTCGCGGCCTGATAAATACGAGTGCTGCAAGTTTCGCGGCAGCATGGCGGCGCTCGACGCTTATACCGGCAAACTGATATGGCAGACTTACGCGATTCCTGAAGCACCGAAGCCTTTCAAAAAGAACTCAGCCGGTACGCAACTTTACGGGCCGGCGGGCGCGGCGATTTGGTCTGCGCCTACGCTCGACCTGAAACGAGGTGTGCTTTATGCGGGCACGGGCAACTCTTACACCGATGCACCGACCGGCAACTCTGATTCGATCATCGCGTTTGAATTAGCGACGGGAAAAATCCGCTGGGTTTATCAAGCCGTGCCCAACGACAATTTCATCATGAATTGCCGCCAGCCCGGACAAGGCAATTGCCCTGAAAACGCTGGGCCTGATTACGATTTCGGAAGCTCTCCGATCTTGCGCAAGCTGCCTAACGGCAAAGACATCCTGCTGGCGGGCAACAAGGCAGGCATCTTGTATGGACTCGATCCCGACCAGCAGGGCAAGAAGGTTTGGGAAACGAAACTCGGCGCAGGTACGGCACTCGGCGGCATCGAGTGGGGCTTCACGGCGGATGCGACCAACGTTTATGTGCCGATTGCCGATCCGTTTGGCCCGCCTGACAAACGACTGCCCGGCATCGCGGCGGTCAAAATTGCTACGGGCGAAAAGCTGTGGTTCATTCCTGCGCCCGCCGCGAAATGCAGTTGGGGTACGGCGCGCTGTGGCAACGCGCAGTCATCCGCCGCGACGTTGATGCCGGGCGTAGTTTTTTCAGGCGCGTCTGACGGACACTTGCGCGCTTATGCGACGACCGACGGCAAAGTCGTATGGGATTTCGACACGGCGGCGCAACCTTACGACGCGGTCAACGGCAAGCAGGCCAAGGGCGGTACGATTGACGGCGGCGGCGCAGTCATCGCGAACGGCATGCTTTATGTGAATTCGGGCTACGGCAGAATTCTGGGGATGGCGGGCAATGCGCTGTTGGCTTATTCAGTGGATGGAAAATAAAGCGATGCGAAAAACCATTTTGTTGTTCGCGTTATTGATCGGCGCTGTGACGCAAGTCGTAGCGCCGAATGCTTTCGCGCAACGCAAAACCATCCCGCCCAAAACCGTCGTACTCACTTTTGACGACGCGGTGAAAACGCATCTCACGAACGTCGCGCCGTTGCTGAAGGAACTCGGCTTTCACGCTACGTTTTTTATCACGCACAAGTGGATGGATGATCCGGCTTACTTTTTGACGTGGCAGGAAGTCGGACAGCTTCACCAGATGGGGTTCGAGATCGGCAATCACAGTTGGACGCACGGCAACTTTGGCAATGCCGACAGCGCAGCCAAGTTGGGTGCAGAGTTAGAGCAAGTCGAAAAGGAATTGGCAAAGGTCGGTGTGCCTAAACCAACCAGCTTTGCGTGGTGCGGCAATGCCTTCGGGCCAGAGGCGCTGGCTGAATTGCAGCGGCACGGTTACACAACGGCGCGGCGCGGCATGCAACCCGAAGTGGCTTATGGCGCAATGGAAGTCGGACCGATGCTCGACGTGAAAAAACATCATCCGCTGTTGATTCCTACGTCAGGCGATGCTTATCCGAACTGGACGTTCGAACATTTCAAAAAGGTGTTAGCCAGCGCCCAATCCAACGAAATCATTGTGCTGCAATTTCACGGCGTACCCGACGAAAAGCATCCGTGGGTGACGACACCGAAAGAGGCGTTCAAAGAATACATGCTTTATCTCAAGCAAAACGGCTATCGCACGCTGGCGCTGCGCGAGGTGTTGCGACATTACGATGCGAAACGTTGGCCGGATGACCCGCTGCGCAAAACCCGCTGCTGCGCGAAATAGCCATAACCAACCAAGTTCATTTTGCCAACGGGAAGACACGTTCAAACAGCCAGTCTTTGATCTCACGATCTAACAAACGCGTGTCTTGTGTCTTGTTCTTTTCGGTCGGCAACGCGTGCGTGTTGTAAGCGATGACATAAGCCGTACGCGTATCAGGCCGCAGGTAAAAGTGTGAGATGAAACCGTTCTGTCCGCCGCTGTGGCCGATGAAATGCTGTCCGAAATTGTCTTCGATAAAAAAGGTCAGGCCGATGGCATCCTTACGATTGAGGCCTTCGGGCGTAACGATTGCGTCAGGCGTAGCCACTACTTGCGGCTGAAACATTTCTTCCAGCGACGACCGTTTCAGCACGCCGTCATAAACATCCTGCCGTTTCGAATCACCTATCAAGAAACCCAAGTATTTCGCCATATCGGTGAGTGGCGCGTTGAGTCCGCCGTTCGAGACGGTGATGCCTGTGTCCACATCAAAGCGCGCGGGCGTGTATTGCCCGTCACGCAAGTAGTAGCTGTGCGAACGATGTTTCAACAAGTGATAAGGCGTCGTATCGAAATAGCTGCGGTACATTTCAAGCGGCTTGAAGATGTTCTTGTCCGCGTAAACTTCGTAATCTTCTTTTGTCAGTGTTTCGATTACGCGACCGAGATAGACGATGCCGGGGTTTGAGTAACTGAACTTGCTGCCCGGCTTAAACAGGATTTCGGTGTAAGGTAGCATCGCTACGAGTTGCGACCAGGCTTGCGGTTCGTGCGGATGCCAATCCTTATCGCCGCCCCACGGCCACGTGCCGTCACGAAACCCCGCGCTATGCGACAGCAAGTGACGAATCGTAATCGCATCCATAGAACTTTTTGGCGAACCAAACGGATTGTGTACCGCCTTGAGTTCCGGCACGTATTTCACAATCGGATCGTCCAGCTTCAGCAAGCCGCGATCACGCAATTGCATAATCGCAATGCCGGTGAAAGTTTTCGTAATCGAAGCCCAATGAAAAATCGTGTCTTCGGTGACGGGGAGATTCTTTTCGCGGTGCGCGAGTCCATAAACGTGGCGGTCAATGATTTGGCCTTCGCGCAACAGCATGAAGCTGCTGCCGATGATGCCGTGCAGTTTGAGTTTCGCTTCGTAAAAGGTTTTGAATTCGCGGCTCATAGCGTCGTAATTTTTCAGCCCAGCGTTTTTGAATGCCGTTTTGAGTTCGGCCTGCGCGTGTGCGACAACCGCGCCAAGCAAGAGGCAAGCGACGAACGACAAAATTTTTCTCATGATTTTTCCTCGTGTGAGATGAACACCAACGCGCTAAAGCTTACGACAAAATTCTGAAAGGGCAACGCAAGATGGATCCAATCACGCATGGTTTGTTAGGCGCAACCATCGCCAAAGTCATCACCGGCAAACGCCTGCCGCGCGGCGCAGCTTTAATTGGCGGACTCGCCGCGATGGCTCCCGACGTTGACGTTTTCATCCCTTCGTTCGGCGACCCTACCGCTGAATGGGTTTATCACCGCTACATCACACACGCGCTCGTTGTTATTCCGCTGGGCGGACTGATTTGCGCGCTCCCGTTTCTATGGCTCGAACGTTTCAAAGCTTATCGCCAAGCCGTAATCATCGCGGCGATGCTTGGTTACGCCTCACATACGATGCTCGATTCGCTGACGAATTACGGCACGCAACAATTGCTGCCTTTCACCGACACGCGCGTGACGTGGGACGCGATGCCGATTGTTGATCCGATCTATTCGCTGTTGTTGATTGCGGGCTTATGGCTTTCGGCTCGTACGCGTTGGCTTAACGCCGCACGCTGGTCGTTGGCGCTATCGTTGCTCTATGTGGCATTCGGCTTTTGGCAACATCATCGGGCCGTGAACGTGCAACGCGCTTTGATGGAGTGGCGCCAACATCAGGCTACGCAAGCGCGCGTCTTGCCCATGCCTGGCTGGCTGATTTTCTGGCGTTCGTTGTATGTAGCCGATGGCGTGCTTTATGCCGACGGCATTCGCCAGCCGTGGTTTGGCACAGCGGGCGTAAAACTTGGCAGCCGCGCGCCTATCACAAAACTAGAAAGTCTGCCCGTCGCCGCTCAAGCCAATCCTGAAACGGTGCGACGCTTCAAAATTCTTGAGTGGTTTTCAGGCGGCTACCTCTCACCAGTGGACGGACAAGTCCCCAACACTATTGGCGATCAACGCCTGGCCGGTGCGATTCACACGTTGAAGCCCTTGTGGGGATTACAACTCAACGAAAAAGGCGAAGCGCTGCATTGGGTGAATTCTGAACCTGACTTCGAGGAATTGGTTTACGGATTATTTTTTAGGGATAGCAGTTACCTGCCCTTGAAGAGTCGCATAGCCTTCGAGCAATTCGTCGAACAACTCAATCATCCTGAGGGAGCGGCAGCGGGCGCGGCGGATTGGCCCAATGACCTGAAGCGTCAACGCCGCTGACCACGACGCCTTTTTGATTCCAATCCATCCCGGCGCGTACGTCAGCCGTCGTGTAACGCAGCGTCAATCCGCAGCGTCGTCGCGTAGAGGTATTCAACTCAGAGCCGTGCAACAACAGATCAGAATGAATCGAGACTTCGCCCGCTTTGAGGATGTTGTCGAAAGGTGCGCCGAAGCGTTCCACTTCGGGTACGACCTGATTGAGAATGCTGTTGTCGCTTTCTTCGGTGAGCTGATAAGTCAGGTGGCCGAAATGATGCGAACCGGGAATGAAGCGCATGGCGGCGTTCTCGACATCGGCGTCATCAATCGCCAGCCAAACAGTGACAGCCTTTGAGGGCGTCAGCGGCCAGTAACCTGCGTCTTGATGCCAGCCTACGGTTTTGCCGTCGCCGGGCAGCTTGCAAAAATAATGCGAACCCCAGCCGATCACGTCTTCGCCGAGCAGGTCTTTGACGTAAGCCACGATACGCTGATTCGTCAGCAGGTCGTAAACCTTGCAATAAAGCAGATGCGCTGACTTGATCGAATAATTGTCCTGCCCCGAAGCCAACACGCGCGCCAGCACGCCATCGAAATAGCGACGGTGTTCATTCATCTCTGCTTCGCTGAAAAGGCGAATGCCGCTGACGAATCCATCGCGATTGAAATGTTCGATCTGTTCGATTGTCAGTTTTTGAGGATGAGGGTTGCGCGACGGATGAAAGGCGAATTCGCGCCCCATCGCAGCCAAACGGCCTTCTTCAGGGAAGAGTTTGTTGAATTCTTCGTTCTGATGTTGATTGACAGAATCTGTTTCGAGCATTGCGTGTCATCCAATCACTGTTCACTTTTCACTGGTTTAGGTGACGCTGCCGCCGTCAACCGTGATGACTTCGCCAACCATATAAGAGTTGCGGTCTGACACCATAAATGCAGCGAACTCGGCGAGTTCTTCGGGATGCCCGTGGCGATTGCGCGCTACCCAAAGTTTATGCATGTCGGTCAGGCGTTCGGGCAGGGTGTCGGCCAAATCCGTGTCGAAGATGCCTGCGGCAATCGCATTGACGGTGATGCCGAACGGCGCGGCTTCACGCGACAGGCATTTGGTGAAACCGATTAACGCGGCCTTTGACGTGGCGTAATGCACCGCCGTCGGCAACGCGCGAATCGCTCCGATGCTGGTGATGTTGAGAATCTGTCCGGCGCGTTGGCGCATCATGAATTTGAAGACGGGCTTCGTGATGTTAAAGACGCCGTTGACGTTCGTGTCCATCACCAGGTCCCACGATTTTTCGGTCGTGCGCGCAAACATGTCGGGGCGATTGATTGCCGCGTTGTTAACCAGAATGTCTATGTGTCCGAAGGCGTCGTGAATGTGCCGTACCATTTTGATGATGGCGGGACGATCCGTAACCGGTACTTTGAACGAGAGCGCGCGACGGCCTAAGGCTTCGACGGCTTTGACAACTTCGACAGCCAGGTCGTCGCGGTGATGATAGTTAAATGCAATGTCCGCCCCTTCGCGGGCAAAGACTTCGCAAAGCGCACGTCCGATGCCGCGCGTGCCGCCCGTGATAATGGCGGTCTTACCTTCCAATAAAAGTGACATAGATTAGGTTTGAGTTCGTGAATGAAGCGGCCAGAAAAAAGCGGTTAGAAAGAAGCGGGATAATACTTCACGGCTGGTTGGCGCGAAAGGCCGAGGAAAAAGAAGTTAGGCCGCCATCTGGTTTTCGGCTGAGTGCGTCGCAAGCGGCGCGCGTTCTTCGACTTTTAGCATCAACTCTTTAACGATGCGTTGCGTAGCGTCAGGAATCGCAATGCGGGCGGCGGCTAAACGCATCGCCGCGTGTTGCGCCGGATCGTTCAACAATTGGCGTAAGAGCGGCACGATGTCTTGCGTGCGCTTGAGCATGACGCCGGCCTGATGGCGCGCGATCAATTCCGCCGTTTGGGCTTCTTGCGGCATCGGCTCAGTCGTCGTATCGGCAATGATCGGCAAGCGCGAAGCCAACGCCTCAAACGTCGTCAGTCCGCCGAGTTTAGAGACCATCACATCAGCCGCGCCCATCAGCTTTTCCATCGCGTTTGAATAACCAATCACTTTGGTCGGAAACGGCGCGCGTTCGGCCAACCGACTGATTTTGTCGTAAAGCGGCTGATTGCGTCCGGCCAGAAATACGGCTTGCGCATCTTTGAGTGATTCGCCTTGCGCCACCATTTCTTCAAAGATGGCAGGGATGTTTCCGCCGCCAACCCAACCCGCGTTGATGAACATCGTGAACTTGTCGGGTACGAGGCCGAGTTCTTCGCGCGCGGCGAACTTCTGATCGTCATCCTGAAACTGAAACTTGGGATGAATTGGCATGCCGCAAATTTTTATCTTCTCTGACGGTACGCCGTAATCCAGCAACTGTTGCCG
>JAYSVR010000099.1:0-7740 GCA_043718445.1 Acidobacteriota bacterium
GCGCTGCCCGCCGTCGGCGTGATGGATATGCTGCGCTTTCACAAGTTCACCATCGGCTGGGCGTGGACATCGGATTACGGCTCGGCAGAAAACGCGGACGAGTTCAAAACGCTTTACGCCTATTCGCCGTTGCACAACTTGAAGCCCGGCGTGAAATATCCGCCGACGTTAGTTACGACTGCCGATCACGATGATCGCGTAGTGCCCGCGCACAGTTTCAAATTCGCAGCGACGTTGCAGGCGGCGCAAGCGGGCGCGGCTCCAACGTTGATTCGCATCGAAACCAAAGCGGGACACGGCGCAGGGAAGCCTACGGCCAAAGTGATCGAAGAAATCGCCGATGAATGGGGCTTTCTGGTCAAGGTGTTGGGCCAAGAGAAGTGAAGCCATGAAGCTGTGCGCCGTTGTCGCTTATCACTGAAGCCAGTTAAGATGTCGCAGTCTCTCAAAGGCTTACCCTGACGATAAGGCAAGGCATGGCTCCCGATCCGAACGTTCAACAACAATTGCGCGAGTGGCTGAATCAGTTAGCGCCAGAGCATAAACAGATTCTCTGGCAGATGCTGGCGGGTGAAAACCAGTTCGCGCGCCAATCGCGCATCGAACACGCCGAGGTGCATCTGCGCGATCTTTGCAAAGTGCGTCAGCTCGATTGGGACAAGCTGGATGAGCGCGCCCGTGAGAGCTTTCTTGACGATCTGATTCGGGAAGAAGATGGCTTTGCCACGACGATTGGCAACCTGCCGCCGACACAAGCGCGTCGTCCGTGTGGACAATGCGGTCACGAACTCACGCCTAAAGACCTTTATCGAATTTATTTCAGCGAACGCCATCCGACCTTCGGCCCAGTCACAGCCAAACTCGTACTGCTCGATTTTGAGCAAGGCGTAGAGTTCGCGCTCAACGCATCAGGCGAAACCATCGTCGGGCGCGTAGACCCGCATCGCGGCATACGCCCGCACGTAGACCTATCGAAATACGATCACGCCTCGCGCATCTCGCGCCGCCACGCCCGCATCGTGGCGAACAACGGTCAATATCAAATCGAAGACCTCGGCAGTTCAAACGGCACTACGGTGAATGGCAAAACGCGCTTGCGTGCGAAACAGCCGATCACGTTGAACAACGGCGACCAGGTTAAGTTCGGCGAGACGCTTATGAAATTCGTCGGCTGAGGGCGTGGCATAGCAGCGCCGCAAGTTTTAGCAGTACTAACACTCAATCCTTTTCCATCTCTGGAGATTTAAACGAATGAACAAACTATCTTTTCTTATGGGTCGCATTGGTTATTGGTTCTTCGCCTTGTGTTGTATGGCGCAGTTCGCGTGGGCTGACGTAAAGCTGCCCGCCGTCATCAGTGATGGCATGGTCTTGCAGCAAGGCATTGCCGTACCGCTGTGGGGCGCTGCCGACGAGGGCGAGACCGTTACCGTCCAGATGCAAAATCAAAAAGTTATGGCGACGGCCAAAGACGGCAAGTGGATGGTGAAACTCGCGGCGCTCAAGGCGGGCGGGCCGTTTACGCTGACGATTACGGGCAAGAATAAGCTCGAATTCAAGAACGTACTGGTCGGCGAAGTCTGGTTGTGTGGCGGGCAATCGAACATGCAATGGTCGGTTAAACAATCGCTCGATTCTGACAAAGTCATTGCCGAGGCCAAATATCCGCAGATTCGGCTGTTCAGTGTGCCGCGTTTGGAAGCCGATAAGCCTACGACAGAGATCAAAAGCGAGTGGGTCGAATGCACGCCTGAAACGGTGCCTGAGTTTTCAGCCATCGGTTATTTCTTTGGGCGCGATATTCATCAGGCGCGCAAGGTTCCCGTCGGACTGATTGACAATGCCGTCGGCGGTTCGCCCGCCGAGTCGTGGATGAGCGCCGAAGCCTTGCAAGCCGATGCCGAATACAAAGAGTTTTTGGCGGCTTATCCCTCACGCATGGAACAGTGGCAAATCAATCTCGAAAAGCACAAAGCCGCCGCCGAAAAAGCCAAAGCCGAAGGCGCGAAACCGCCCAACGCGCCGGGCAAGCCGTGGATGCCTGCGGGTTTGTATAACGGCATGGTCACGCCCGTTGCGCCTTACGCGCTCAAAGGCGCGATTTGGTATCAAGGCGAATCGAATGCCGGGCGCGCTTATCAATATCGTCGTTTGTTTCCCGATATGATTCGCAACTGGCGCGCTACGTGGGGACAAGGCGACTTCCCGTTTCTGTTCGTGCAACTCGCGGCGTTCGGGCCGAACGGCAAGACGCTAGGCGAAAGCGATTGGGCTGAGTTACGCGAAGCGCAAACGATGACGTTGAAGGCTTCGGCTAATACGGGTCAGGCGCTGGCGATTGACCACGGCACTTACGACGACATTCATCCCAAAAACAAATTGCCCATAGGACAACGCCTTGCCCTGTCAGCGCGCGCTGTGGCTTATGGCGAAAAGCTCACGCACGCCGGGCCGACTTATCAATCAGTGAAATTCAAAGGCACTCAGGCAGAGTTGAGTTTCACTAGCACCGGCAAAGGACTCGAAGCGCGTGGCAGTGCGTTAAAGGGATTTTTGATAGCGGGCGAAGACAAGGTCTTTCACGAGGCTACGGCTGAGATCAAAGGCAAGCGCGTAGTGGTCACGAGCGCCGCCGTCAGCAATCCGGTAGCGGTGCGTTATGCGTGGGCGAAATATCCTGAAGTGAATTTTTACAACAAAGAGGGACTGCCCGCCGTGCCGTTTCGCACCGATGACTGGCCGGGCGTGACGATGGGCAAAAAATAAACACTGCCTGAAAACACGATTCCCCTGTTGCGATTCCGTTGTCTGTGGACAAGAGAATCACAGCAGGGGAATTTTGTTTTTATTTGAATGCGAGCTTCAGCGTATTCGCCGCTTTGCCGTTCACGGTCACGCGCAAATCTACTTCGCCTTTGCCCGCGAGTGCGGCAGGCAGGGCGATGTTGATTTGGTCTACGCCCGCGAATCCACCTTGCGGCCCGGCGTAAACTACGCGCGCCGCTTGTCCGCCGATTTCCGCCGTGACTTTATCCAGCGTCGCACGCGGCCCAATGCCCGTGCCGTAAAGCACCAGATAAAGCGTTTCGTTCGCCGCGCTCACGTCGAGTGGCAACGGTACGAAACGATTTTGCGCTTCGTCCAGGCGGAACACGGGTTCGTAATTCGACGAACCGTCGGCCTTGACGCGCAAGGCGTGGGCATTGGCGACGCCTTGCCCATTGCCGTTGGCAGCAAACAAACCAAGTGCTGATTCAGTAATGCGAATATCAGCAATGGACTGTTCGCCGTTGGCTGTCGTCGTGAAAATCTGCACGGGCACTACGCCAATCGGCAGCGCAGGCAGCAGGAAGTTGATTTGTCCGGGCGAGACGAAAAACAGTTTGGCCGGATATTCGCTGCCGTTGCTGCCGCGCACTACGACGCGCGTGCCGCCGAGTTCGGTGGGCAACTCAGCGCCCGAAGCCAATTGCGTACCCGTCGCCAGCTTGCTGCCGAACAGCGTCGCAATCGAATCCGGCGCAAGTTCGCCGCCCACGTAACTCGCCGCATTCACCGCCGTGGCACGGGCGGGAGCGAGATTCGCCATCAATACGCCGTTGCCTTCTGTTCCAGCAAACAGTCTTTCGCCCAACGGTTGAATCGTCGTCAGTTGATAATTTTCGGCGCGGGGTATGTGTGTCCATGATTCGCCCAGATCGTTGGAGCAATAGACATTCGTGCCGTCAAACGTATAAGCCTTATTGGTTGAACTGACACGAAGGCGGTGAGCATTGAGTGGTGCGTTGGTTGCCCGTTGCCACACCATTCCTTGATCGGTCGAGCGATAGAGTCCGTCATTCGTCAGCGCGAGCAACACGGAACCCACCGTCGCCAGTTCGTTGACCCCACCGGTTGCCAGACCGTTGCTGGCGCTGCGCCACGTCAAGCCGTTGTCTTCTGAGACGCGGATGCCGCCGTATGACGTACCGACAAAAACCTTGCCATTCAAGACGGCAAACGAAGTCGGCACATCGGTGAAGATGCTGCCCTCGCTGATGCGCCAACCGCCCGTGCCGTCAGCTGAACGGTATACGCCGGGTTCGAGCAGGCCGAAAGGATTGAGGTTGGTGCCACCCGCCAACGGACTGAAAAGGCCTTTCGTTGCGCCGGCCAGCACCTGCTTTCCGTTAAAGCCCAACACGTTGGTCGTGTAACCCACCAGACCGGTGTTGCGCCAGCTTTGCCCTTGATCGGTCGAACGATAAATGCCGCTTGGCAAGGCGGCAAAAAGTGTGTCGCCATTCGCCGCCAATGCGTTGACGCCGAAATAATAAAGACCGGGAAGCGCCGACCCAACGCCAACACCAACACCGCCAACACCGCCAACACCGCCTACGCCGCCAATGCCGATATAGTCGGAGTTAATCGGCAAACCGTAATCGGCGCGCGACCAGTTTTGTCCGTTATCGGCGGTGCGATATATGCCTTCGTAACTTGCGGCAAACAACGTCGAGCCGCTGGCTGTCAGCAGGCCGATGGGCAAGGCGTTCAAACCCTGATTGCGTTCCGTCCACGTTTCGCCGCGATTGCCGCTTTGCCAGAGGCCGCGATTGGTTCCGATGAAAAGTCCGCTTGATGAGGCCGCCAGCACGTTGACGATGCGCGTCGTGAGATCGCCGTCGGCTGCCGCCCAGCGGTCGCCTTCCAAGCGGAAGATGCTCGGTGGCGGCGTTTCAAATGTGGCAGCCAAGATGTAGTAAGCGTATTCAAACACGCTGGCATAAAGCGTATCGCCTTGCCACGCCAAACTGGTGACGTTAGAAGGCGCACTGCCCGCACCGTCAGAGATGTTGCCTACGCGCACGACTTGCTCGCGTTCGTCGAGACGAAACACGCCATCTGTGGTGCCGAAGTAAGGGCGGCGATTGACGAGATACAGCCGATTGAACGAAGGGCCTATCCGAGAGACGAGCGAAGGCAGCGTGAGTTTGATGGCTCGCCAGGTTTTGCCCTCGTCGGTAGAAACCAGCAACTTATTGGTCTGGCCTGCAACACCCAATTGAGATTCAGAGGTCAGGATATAAAGCGGATCGCTGGTTGCATCGCCCGCCGATTCAAGGCCGGAAATGGCGTTGAACGCACCTTCGCCGAGTTGTGCATTCACCAGTGTCCAGTTGCCGTCAGACTGGGCGCGATAGAGTTTGTTTTCAGCAGTCGTGTAAACCTTATCGCCCTTAGCCGCCAGCCCTTGCGAATAGTTGGGCTGCGCGTCGTCAGCGAAGGTCAGTTTGGTCCAATCGCTCTTGGGCGCGTTGAGGTCGAGGCGATAAATAAATTCGCCTGCGGCGGCATAAAGCCAATTGCCCGCTGCGACGAATTTGCTGATGCCTACTCCAAAATTGCCTTGCCGTTGCCAGCGGCGTCCGCCATCGGTCGAATAAAAAATTCGTCCGTTGTTCGTGCTGGCCCAGAGACGTGCGCCTTGTTCATAGATTGCTGAGATCGAACCGCCGTCGGGCCCGTTGGTGGGAACCCAAAGCTGTTGGGCCGGGCGCACCACGAAAGGCAAGGTCGGAGTCCGCCACAAGCTGGGCGTAGTCGTTTCGATAGCGACCTGCGGTTCGCGCGGTTCGCGCAACTCGCTGGCGGGTAAGGCTGCGCGCAAGTGCGTGGCGCTGATGAAACTCGTCGCCAGCGGTTTATCGTTCCACAGCACGCGGCTCTCATTCGTGAAGCCATTACCTGTCACGTTGAGCAGCAAGCCGGTGGCTCCCGCGTCGGCGTAACTCGGATCGAGTCCGGTAAAAGTGCGAGCGGCAGCAGCGTTAGCAGCTTGCGAAACAAAGAAATGTTTATCGTTGACTAGCACAAAACCAGCGCGTGCAACGCCGGGGTTTTCTGAGACGGAATAACTGATTGACCCTTCGCCCTTGCCGTCAGCGTTACCGCTCAAGCGCAACCATGGTTTGGCGCTGATGGCTTGCCAGGCGCAACCCGCAGCGGCGCGCACGGGAATGGTATCGCTCTTGCCGCTGGCGGGAAGAATGGTTGTGCCGTTCGGGATGTTCACGCCGCAGTCTGCCGTGGTTAGCCTTATCAGGTAGTTGGAAGTTGAGGATTCATAGAATTGCCCAACCGCCAGCGTATAAGTCCCTGCCGCCTCGGTGGTAAAACGAAACGCGCGAATGGCATTGGGGTTTTGCACCGGGTCAACGAACTCAGGTTGAAGCAGGGTGAGCGTGCCGTCAGGCTCAGTCACTGTCACACCGGGTGCAAACCAGGCGAGCAGCGGTGTGCTGTTATTGGTGTCGAAACCATGTGTTACCCACGACTGTCCCGCTCGCGCTGTGAATGAATATAGGTCTGCGAAAGTAGGTGCCGAACCAGGCGAGGACGAGGCGAAAAGGCAATCGCTGGCCGTGGTCGTACCGCTCACCCATTGACCGGGCGTAATCGGTTGCACCACGCAATTGGTTTGAGCTCCCGCCTGGGTGATTTGTAAGGCCGAGCCGTTCACGAATAACTGCGCCACTCGGCCTTGATTGCCGGTATTCGCAGGCGCTGTGATATTCACTATCGTGTTGCCTCGGCCTTTCAGCGTGGACGCCGTCAGCCAGGGCGCATCAACCCTGATTTCCCACGGGCAGGTATTGGTGGTCGTGATGCTTACCGTCGCGATACCTCCGCTGGCTTCGATGAGTTGTTTGGTCACAACCGCAACGACCTCGCAAGCGTTTTGATGCAACGTGACGGTCGTACCCGCAATCGTTACTTGTCCGGTGCGATATGCGTTGGTTAAATTCGCGGCGATGTTTATTTCCACTGTGCCAGAACCGCTGCCGCTCTGCCCGTTGGCGACGGTGATCCAATCGCTTTGGCTTTCGGTGCGCCACGAACAGCTATTGGCCGACGCGGTCAGCGGAACCGTTAAGCTATCAGCGGAAGCGGAAAAGCTCGTGTTGCCGACTTTCAATTCATAGCGGCAAGCCATGCTCACCAGATCGCGCATGTAAACACCTGGCTCGTTAGTGAGAGCGAGCAAGCCTTGCGTAGGAGTCGCGCCCAGCAACTTCCCGGTGGCGCGGGAATAAGTGCTGAAGCTGCTGCTTGATAGCAAGCCTGCATCAGCAGGATTCCACGTTTTACCTTTATCGGTTGAGAGCCATACGGCAGCACTCGGATGAGTGGGCGGAAAGGTGATAACGCCAGATTGAGGTTCGCCTGGGCCTAAGGCGAGCAAGCCTTGCGCGCTGGCTACGATTTGCCCGAAGTTTGCCATCGTACCCGGACGCAGCGCGACTTGTGTCCATTGCGCGCCGTTATCGTCAGAACGAAAAACCAGGTGAATGGCTCCGCCGGGAAAGGCGGAAAGAATCGGAAGCTCGCTATCAGTCGGACTAGGACTCAACACCGCGTAAAGCGTCGTGCCGTCTACGGTCAGTGACTCAGGTTCGTAAGGTTCCTTCTCGACTTCAAGCGTCAAGCCTTTATTAATGGGTGTCCAAAGCGCGCCGCCGTTGTCGGAGCGAAAGATTCCTTCATTCGTTGCGGCGTAAAGCGTTGTGCCGTCTACCAGCAAATCATTGATGCGGCGACCGGTGAGGCCTTCGCCAAGCCCCTCATTGATGGGTTGCCAGGTGTCGCGTCCGTCGCGGCGGAACAAGCTGAATACGCCGTTGCTTTTCGTGCCGACGAAGCTGCGCTCTTCGTTGGCGGCGATGGTGGTTAGCGTTTGTCCTGCGAGTCCGGCAGTGCGGC
>JAYSVR010000100.1:0-25895 GCA_043718445.1 Acidobacteriota bacterium
TTTTATATGGGATTGCGCGGATGGCTGCAACTCAGGGCTGTGATAAGCAGGAGATCAATCAAACACAAAGGTACAAAGAGACAAAGAGACAAAGACGTATCACCCGTTGATAAACCTTTGTCCCTTTGTTCCCTTGCCCCTTTGTGTTGAGTTTTTCTGGCTACTTGATGCGCAGCCTTACCGTGTTTGCCAGACGGCCATCCACGGTGAGGGTTACGTCAACGTCGCCGCTGCCGATGAGCGAGCGGGGAATGCGCAGGTTGGCTTGATCGAGTCCGGCGAAGCTGCCTTGCGGACCGAGGTAAACCACCGGGACGCTAACGCCGCCGATGGTTGCCGTTGCTTGGCGCGCATTGCGCCAGCCCGTGCCATACAACACCAGAAACGATTGGTCTGATTCGCTGCCGAGATCAATGGCGATGGGCATTACGGTGTTGGTAGCCGCATCAAGCGAGACGATGGGGAAATACGTAAACGTCCCATCGGCCAGCACGCGCAACACGTTGGCCGAAGCGTATCCGCTGCCGCTCGCGTTCGCCGTAAAAATACCTGCGGCAGCGGTGGCAATCGTTACGTTGGCGAGCGACTGGCTGCCGTCGCCGCTGATGATCGTAATCATCGCCGCGCCATTCGCAGTACCCGCTGGAATCACGTAATTGATTTGTTCAGGCGAAACGAACAGCAATGGTGCCAGACGTTCGGCCCCAATGCTGTCGCGTACTCGCACAATCGTGCCAGCCAAGTTGGTCGGCAGCGGCAACGTTTGCGCAGTCACGCGCGCCGTCGCCATCTGTACGCCAAAGGCCGTTGCGATCTGTTCTGCCGCGAGTGGTTCGCCGACGTAATTCGCCGCCGAAACATGCGCGGCGGCGCGGGCGACGGCAATCACCGAAGCCGCAGAAACCGCTGCGTTATAAGTGCCGTCCCCGTTGTATACCGCCGTGAGTTGTTTGTTGCCTGCCACCAATGCGCCGGTCGTCAAAGCCGCTTGCCCACTGGCCGAAAGCGTTGCCGTACCCAGCGCCGTCGCTCCGTCAAAAAACGTCACTGTACCCGTAGGCACAATGCCCGCCGCACCCGTCACCGTCGCGGTGAAATTGACGGGCTGCCCCGCGATATAAGGCCCGGAGGCGATGTTAAGCGCGACAGCGGTGAAGATGCGGTTCACCGTGAGGTTGACTGTTTGCGTCGAATTCGCGCCGCAATTGTCTGTCGCTGTCACAACGATGCCGAACGTACCGCCGAGCCGCGCGTTGCTCACCGTGATGACGCCGGTCGTCGCGTTGACGGCGAGTGTGCCAGCGAAACCCGTCGCCGTCGCCGTCAGGCTGGTGATGGTGCCGTTGTCACTGGGCGGATTGCTTGGCGTGATCGTCGTGCCCGTGCCCACGTTGATGGCGGCGGGCGCAGGATAAGCACTCAACGCGGGCGGCGCGTTCGCCGTTACGTTGACGGTGAAAGTAGCAGTGGTTACCGCCATGCCGCCATCGCGGATGGTCAGCACGACGTTGTTCGCGCCGGGCTGAACGGTGCAACTCGCCGCGAGGCTCGCGGTGATGGTGCCGTTGGTGTTGGTGATATTGCTGACCGAGATGCCCGCCGGAGCGTTGGCCGTGACAATCAAATTGTTCGGTATGGTTTCGGCGTCAGTCACTGTCGCCAACGTACTGACCAACGCCGCCGAACCCTGTTGCCGCAGGAATACGCCGCCGCCCGCGAGCGTAATCGTCGGCGCAGTGTTGGCAGGCAGTGGCGCACAGTTGTTGTAACGCACTGAGACATCGCCGCTGTTCAGGTTTGACGTGACGATGTCGAGCCGGCCGTCGCCGTTGAAATCGCCTGCGACCAAATGCTGTGGCCCCGAACCCATTTCAAAATTATTCACCGACGTGAACGTGCCCGCGCCATTGCCCAGCAAGACCGAAATGTTGTCGGTGACGTAATTAGAAGTCACCAGATCGAGCCTGCCGTCGTTGTTGAAATCGCCCGCGACGATGCTGCCCGGATTGGCGTTCGTGGGCAGCGCAAAGGTTCCGCCTGTCGCATAAGTGCCATTGCCGTTGTTGAGCAGAACAGATATGTCGAAGGTCGTCGTGTTGGCGACCGCGATGTCTAGATAACCGTCGCTGTTGAAATCGCCGATGGTCAAGCCTTGCGGCAGCGTGCCTACGCCATAATTGGCTGGTGTGTTAAATGTACCGTTGCCGTTGCCCAACGCGACCGACAACGTATTCGTGCGTTGATTGATCGCCGCAAGGTCGGTGCGTCCGTCGGCATTCAAGTCGGCTAAACCCACAAAGCGAATGCCCGGCGCGAACGTGAGCGGTGCGGCGGCATTGAGCAAACCCGCGCCGTTATTGAGCAATATGCTGATCGTACCGGTGTTGAGATTGGTGACGGCGAGGTCGGGGCGTCCGTCGCTATTCAAATCGCCTGCGGCCACACAGCGCGGATCGTCGCCCACCGGATAAGTCACCGGCGCAGAAAACGTGCCATTGCCGTTGCCGGTGTAAACCGCGACGTTGTCTGACAGTGCGTTGACGATGACCAGATCGAGGCGGTTGTCGTTTTGCAGATCAGTGACGGTGATGAATTGCGGCGCTACGCCCGCAGGCAGTTGCACGGGCGGCGCGAAAAATCCCTGATTGGCATTGAGCAAAATCGAAACGGTATTCGCCTGATAGTTTGACGTAGCCAAATCGAGCTTGCCGTCGCCGTTGAAATCGCCCGCCGCCACTGCCGAAGGAACCGTGTCAGCCGCGAAGTTGAAACGGTTGGCGAAGTTCGGACGACCGCACACAGCCGGTACGCATTTGCCCGCGCTGCCTGCCGCAAAAATCGCAAACACATCGGTCGGCGCGAGGGCGCGATTGAAAAGTTCGACCTCGTCAATCAGTCCGTTAAACGGCGCGTTCGGATTGCTGTTAAGCACCGACAACGAACGCGAACCGATTTTGAATGGGCCGTTTGAATTGGCTCCCGTACCGCTGAGGTTGTTGACAGTGCGAATAAGATTGCCGTTGATAAAGGTGCGCGCCGTCGTGCCGTCAAAGGTCAGCGCGACGTGCGACCAGGTGTTGAGCGGCACGGCTGCGCCACCGTCTACCCAGCCGGAGTATTGATCGGGCAAGCCCGTGATGTTGCCGATGAAAAAGCAAAAATTGCCAATGGGAATCGAACCGCCCGGCATCGCCGTGCCGCGAATGCCCATCTCGTATTGCACGGTGCCAGGGCGGAACGGATTGTTTTCTTTGTTGACGATAATCTCTACGTCGCCGTCGAGTTGTGTGGGGTTCACCCATGCGTCGAGTGTGAACTGCGCAGGGTTCAACGCGGTGCTGTGCGCGACAGTAACGCCACCCATGCCGTCGAAGCTGAAAGCCTGGCCTACGCGACCGGGCATAAAGGTGACACCGGTTTGAATCGTGCCGTTGTAACTGCTCTGAATATCAATCGCGTTGCCGTCGCCTTTGTACCACGCGATCATTCCGGCGGGCGGCGGCGTGCAAGCGGGTGCTTGTGCCTGCGTGCTTTGAGTGGGTTGATAAAGCCACCATGCGCTGGCGCAAGCCGCGAGTGATAACAGCGAAAAGAAAATCGAACGAGTGACAAAGCGGGGCTGACGCGCGAGGCGCGTTACGAGATGAGCGGGATGCATGAGCTTCCTCCTTCAGGAAAAACGAATTGCGGTGTCTGAATGCGGGCCGTCCGTGCGAAGGTGAGGGACGCACGAAGCCGCCATATATTTATCTGTTCTGCCGCGAAGGGTGGAGACGAGTGGCTACGTTGCTATCGTCCTTAGCGGGCTTAGCGGGCTTTGCGGATGTTTGATCAACTGTGGGATTGCGCTGTTAAACGGGGTTGGATAAGAATATCGCTGCCTCGTTACTATCTGAGGTTCTCAAATTCTTACCGTGTGAAATCATGCAAAAGTTGATAGAAATTGCTGGGCACGTCGCTCTGACGCAAAAACTTTTAATGCGGTTGCTAATCTTTTTTTTGGTCGTGAATAGTTTGCCTGCTTCTGTTGTTATGCCTGTCTCGCCTGCTTCAGTTAGTGTTTCAGTCAGTGCCGCTGACCGTCGCTTGATTCAACAACTGCTCAAAGAGTCGCAGGGCTTCGGCACGCTGCGCGAACGGCTGAACTTTCTTTCGCAGCGTTTGCTCGGACGGCCTTATTTGATTCATCCGCTGATTGGTTCGCCTGCGCAACCCGAACAGTTCGTCACGCGGATGGACGGCTTTGATTGTGTGACTTATCTCGAAACCGTATTGGCCTTGGCGCAAGCGCGCGATGTCGAAAGTTACCTGCAACGGCTGCGTACGTTGCGTTATGACGGCGGAGAAATCAGTTATGCCAAGCGGTTGCATTACACGACTGACTGGCATCACGCGCATGTCCAGCGCGGTTGGTTGCAAGACTTGACGGCGAATGAAGGCAGCGTCGAACGTACGAAAACGCTCAACGTGTTAGCCGGTTTCGCGCCTCGTGCGCAGACCTTTCGTTACTATCCGAAAACCAAACTCAACGCCGTGACGCGCTGGTTGCAAGACGGCGACTTGATCTATTTCGTCTCGGCGCGCAACGGCCTAGACACCTATCACGTAGGCATGCTTTTTCGCATTGGTGATAAATGGGTGATGCGCCACGCCGCGCGCAGCCAAGGCCAAGTGACCGAACAGCCGCTCGCCGAATTCTTTCAGCAAAATCGTATGTCAGGTTTTATGTTGGCTCGTCCGGTCGGCTGATTTGCGGGCGTGTCGCAAGGCGCGCAAGACTGAATTAAGTTCGCCGCCGATCAGAATGGCGACTCCGGTCAGATAAAGCCACAGCATCAAAATCATCACGCCGCCCAGCGCGCCATAGGTCGCGTTGTAACGTCCGAAACGCGCGACGTAATGCTTGAAGCCATAAGAAATCAGCAACCAGCTTATCAGTGCGAACAGGGAACCGGGCGTCGTCGAACGCCAACGCTGCTTGACGTTGGGCGCGAAGAAGTAAATCAGTTCGAGCGCAAAAAAGATAAAGCCTACGATGACGCCCCAGCGCAAAAACTCCCAGCCCGTTTGAAACAGCGTGCCGTAACCAAACCCCGCCGCAATCTGATTGCCGATCACGCCGCCGAAAAACAATAAGACCAGCGCCGTACTCACAAACACTGCCAGCCCCAACGTCATCCAGATCGAACGCCACTTGTCTTTCGCCCAGCCGCGACCGCGCGGTACGTCATAGGCTACGTTGAGTGAATTGATGAGCGATTCCATGCCTGCCGAAGCCGCCCAGATGGTCAGCGCAATGCCGAAACTCAACAGACCACCGCGCGGATTGATTACGATTTGATCGAACGTCATGCGCAACAGCGAATAGGCATCGCGCGGCAACATCTTGTTCAAATATTCAAACAGGCTGTCGAACAGCGCGGGCTTTTGCACGTAAGCCAACAGCGCCGTCAAAAACAACAGCATCGGAAACAGCGAGAACAACCAGTAATAAGCCAGTTGCGCCGCGCGACCGAATACGTCGTCTTCAAACAGGCGCTGATAAACTTCGCGGACGATGAGCGAGACGGAATGACGGGGCGATGGGGCGACGGAGTGAAGGGGCGACGAGTTTTCGGCGGGTTGCGCGTCTCGCCGCAGCCGACGCAAGCGGCGCAAACGGCGCGGTCTGCCAGATTGGTTAAGCGGTTGACTCACGTTGGTCTTTTACTGCCAGCCGAAACAACAAGGCACGGCAGCTTGTCGCTTACCGTGCCGCTGCGATTATTCCTTTGTCCGGTGTTTTTTTACGTTCCTGTCACAACTTCATCCAGTTTGAAGCTCAGGCTTTCGAGCCAGAGCTTGCTGACTTTATAAACCGCCGGATTGCCGTCAACGCGAACGTAAACCTTTTCGCCGTCGGCCTCTGAAATCCGCAGCGTTTGCGTCTTGCCGTTTTTGGTCGTGATGCTCAACACGACGGCGGGCTTGGCGAGTTTGGCTGCGACGTTCGCTGGAACCTTGTCGAGAATTTCTTCGGCTTTGGTTTGCAGCGGCGTGAAAAGTTTGAACGCCGAAGCCTCTTTGTCTTTTTTATCGGCTGGCGCTTTGACGATCCATTTTGAGTGATCGGCGTTGGCTTCGACGATGAGTTGCGGGATGTTCGGATTTTTCAATTCGACGCGCGTCGCATCGTCCTGAATGACTTTGACGATGGTCTTACTGCGCAACGCCGAGGCCTTCGCGTTGAGCTTGTCACACAAAGCCTTTTCGAGTTTCAGAATTGCCGGACGGTCAGACAACTTGCCGTAATACATCTCGTCAACTTTCGAGCCGATCAACAAAGAACGTTCACCGCCCGCTGTCAGCGTCACCGTCGCGCCGAGCTTCGCATTCGCCAAGCCGTATTTGCCTAAGTCGTCAGCGGAATCCGCCACAATCTCAGCCGCTTTTGATGAAGTGATTTCGCTGATGAGGCCGCTGACTTCGCTATCTTCGGCGGGCGTATTGAGCGGCGCAGTCAGGTTCCATCCGTCTTCGGCTTTGCTCAGGGCAATCGCGCCGCTTTCGGTGTTGAGCTTTAATCCCTTGATGTCTAGATCGGTCAGGCCGCCGAAGACCGAACGGTCGCGCCAATCTTTTAAGTCTTTGTCGGCATTGGTCAGCAGCGACGAACTAATTAGGGCCGCGTCGTTGCCGCCGTCCAGTTTGGCGTAAACGTTCGCTTCAGAAAAATCTTTGCCGCCGAGTTGAATGCTGTGCGACTTGCCGTCTTTGAGCTTGAGATCAATTTTGACTTTGGGTTCGGCCAAGCCATACGACTTTAGGTCGTCGGCTGAAACCGCTTTCAGGTCGCTGCTGATTTTCAAACTGACCAAATCGCCGATCAACGAATTCATCGCGGTTTCATCTGCCGCTCCGCTGACCGGTTGCGTCAGCATCCACTTGTTGTCTTTGAACTCAAAGGCGTAACTCTGCCCGCCGCGCGTCAGCGTAATTTGCTGAATTTCTTCGCGCGTCAGTTTGAAGGCTTCGCGCGACTTGTCGGCTTCTTCGTCACGCGGCTTGCCCGGTTTGATTTCGAGGTAATAGACGAGTGCGCCGCCGATGAGGGCGAGCGCGAGGATGAGCAGGGTACTTTTTTTCATAACAGTTGTCGGTTGTCGGTTGCCGGTTGTTGGTTGAAAACTGTCTCTTACCGACCAACGGCAACTGACAACTGAGAACCGGCAACCGACAACCGGCAACCGATTTAGCGGCGTTTCCACCAGACATAAACGCCCGTCGCCATCACGACCAGCGGCAGAAAGGCGACGCAGAGCCAGAAGAATAAACGTTGTTGGCTTTCGGTCATGGTAACGCTGCGATTGGTGGTCGCTTTGGGACGAATCGAAATCAGGCTTTCGTCTTGCGCCAGCCAGTTGACCGAATTCAAAAAGAGGTCGGTGTTTTTCTGAAAGCCGAGTGCGCGGTTGGCGGCAAAGTCAGAGTCGCCATAAACCAGCAAGCGGGCTTCTTTATTTTCGCCGAGGCTTTTGCTGCCGACGACGGCGAGTGTGAGCGGGCCTTTGGTGTCGCCCGTGCCGTCTTTGTATTCAGGCGCGACGCCCGCTTTGATTTCGGTCTCGCCCCAGCTTTGTTCTGAAGTCGTCAGCAAGCTCGAGGTCGTAGCGCCTGTGCCCGAAGCCTTGCCCACGCGCACTTCGCGCGCCACCGGAAAGATCGTCATTGAACGTCCGAACTTATCGGTGATTGGATGCGCGCCGAAACTCATCACCAGCGGAGCCAACGGCCCGCCGCCCGCCATTTGCCCGAGGGCGCTGACATCAATCACCGTATTCTTGCCGAGTTCGATATTCCACTTGCTCAACAGTTCATCCGCTTGCGGGTCGGTGTCGGGATCAAAAGCCAGCATCACTTTGCCGCCGCCGTCGAGATATTTGCCGATGGCAGAAAGTTCAGGAGCCAGCAACGAAGTCTTTGGCCCCGCGACGATCAACACCGAACATTCCGCCGGAACCTGTCCGCTGATCGCCAAGCCCACAGCTTTGGTTTCGTAATTTTCAGCTTTCAGTTTTTTGTCGGCGTTGGCATAACCTTCGCCGCCCGCGTCACTGAGCGCGCGTTCGTTGTGGCCTTCGGTGAAGCAAATCGTTTTGAGTTTGTCGGTCGTGATTTTAAGAATCGCGTTGGTCAGTTCCTGTTCGCTGACTTGAGCGGCTTCGATCTTTTCGATGCGGTCGCCCGCCGCGACAACGGTCTCGCCGAACTTGGTGACTTTATATTGCTTGGCAATTTCGGGTTTCGATTCGGGATCAATGGATTCATACGAAATGCGATTGCCCGCGCCTTTATATTCGCCCATCAAATCTTTCAACGCGGGGTCTTCAGCCTTAGCGAACCTGATAACCTTCACGTCTTTTGACAGACCGGCAACCAGATTGCGCGTTTGGTCAGACAGGCTATAAAGCTGTTCTGCCGTGAGGTCTATGCGTTTGTGATGGCGATAACCCAGCAGGTTCGCAATCACCAGCAGGCCGATGACGGCGAGCGACAACACGGCGGTGTTCGTACCCAGCTTGCCCGAACGTCCGGTGAAAAAGCCGAGCAGGGAACTGCCATTCATCACGAGGCCCGCGACGAATAGCGTCGCGCCTACGCCGACAAAGCCTGCATTCCAACTCCAGACGTTTTGAATGTTGTAGCGAATCAGTCCGGCGATGATTAACGCCCCGCCCACAAACAGCGCGAGTTTGCCGAGTTCTTCTCGTTGTAGTGCCATAAATTAGTTGCTAGTTGTTGGTGGCTAGTGGCTAGTTGTTAAGGCTAGTTACTAGCCACTAACAACTAGCCACTAGCCACTAAATTAAGCCCGCCGCCAGCGCATCGAATCTAGCGTGCGCAGCGTCAGGAACAAGCCCAGTACGATCATCGAGACATAAAAGATAACGCTGGTCGTATCAATCACGCCGCGCGTGAAATCTTCGAAGTGCCGCAAGACCGACATGTATTGCAGCGTTTCGCCCCACCAGGTCGTCGAGCCGCGCGCGCCGAAATCCAGCACCCACAGCAGCAGAAAAATAACAAAAGTCACGACGCCCGCGATGATCTGGCTTTCGGTCAGCGAAGAAATGAATCCGCCGAGTGAAATCAATACGCCGCCCAGCAAGAGTGTGCCGAGATAGCCTGACAGCAAGACCTTCCACGGAATCGCCGGGTCGCTGTAACGCGCCATGACCACGTGATAGATCAACGTCGGCAGCAACATCACCGCAAACAGCGCGAACGACGCGAGGAACTTGCCCAGTACGATTTGCAATTCGGTGATGGGCGAAGTCATCAGCATTTCCATCGTGCCGCGCTTGCGCTCTTCGGCATAGACGCCCATCGTCAGCATCGGAATCATAAACAGCACAATCGTGCTGACGATTCCCATGAAGTTACGAATCACCAGACTGGGTACGTCAATGTCCGGCGGCGGTTGCCCCTGTTGGCCTTGCATCGCCGCCATCATGGCCTGTTGCATCAAGAAGCTCAGAATGTTCGAGAAAAAATAGCCGGTGATGAGCAGGAAAAATCCGATCACGATATACGCGACCGGTGAGACGAAATAGCTGCCCATCTCGCGGCGGAAAATTGCCAGTATGCCTTTCATAGGTTGTCGGTTGTCGGTTGTCGGTTGTCGGTTGTCGAAGTTTCTTCGGTCGTCAGTTGGCGGAAGGTGTCTTCGAGACTGATAGAGACGGCGCGTAACTCGAGCAGTTCAAAGCCGCCGTTGACCAGTTGCGCAGCGATCTTGCCACGCAAGTCAGTGCCTTGTTCGCTCTCGACGGTGATGGCGACAGTTTCTTCATTAGGGCTTTCGCCTAACGTCACTGCCGATACGCCTTCGATCTCGTCGAGTTTGGCTTTGATGTCATCAATGTCATTGGTGGCGTCGCCGCGTGCTTGCCCTCTTACCTGAACGATGACGCGCTCGCTGCCTTTGCGCTGCGTAGTCAAATTCTTCGGCGTATCAATCGCCGCGATCTTGCCTTTGTTGATGATGACCACGCGATCACAGGTCATCTCGACTTCGGGCAAAATGTGCGTAGATAAAATCACCGTATGTTCGCCCGCCAAACCCTTGATGAGTTTGCGCACCTCAATGATCTGGTTGGGATCGAGGCCGATGGTTGGTTCGTCCAGGATGACGACATCGGGGTTGTGAACGATGGCTTGCGCGATGCCTACGCGCTGTTTGTAACCGCGCGACAAACGCTTGATGAGTTCGCTGCGGCGTTCGGTCAAGCCAGTCAGGCTCATCGCGGTGTCTACGCGGCGGTCGAGGTCGCTGGACGCGACGCCCTTGATGCGCGCGACGAATTTCAAATAGTTCGTCACGTCCATCTCAGGGTAAAGCGGCGGCGTTTCGGGCAAGTAGCCAATGCGCTGACGGACTTCCATTGAGTCATCGAATACGTCAAAGCCCGCCACGCGCGCCGTGCCGCCCGTCGCAGGCAGATAGCCTGTCAGGATGCGCATCGTCGTGGTCTTGCCCGCGCCGTTCGGCCCCAGAAAGCCCAGAATCTCGCCTTTGTTGACGGTGAATGAAATGTCGTTGACGGCCAAACCTGCGCCGTAACTTTTCGTCAGGTGTTCGACTTCGATCAAGCCTGCCTCCAAGTGAAAAAGTGAATGCGTTAAATGATTGTGCGTTTGAAGATGGCGGATTCTATGCACCGCCCCCCAGAGCGTCAAGCTGGGGTTACGGTAGCGCAACCTTGCCAAGGTTGCGCCGTTCACATTGCGAGCCTGGCTGCGGGACGGTGCGGCAATCAGGACAACGCAACTTAAAGACTTTGCCTTTCAATCAGTCATTCGAATGACCGACGGCGCAGCTTTGGCGAAGTTGCGCTACGGTTGTGGCATTGCCAATCTCAGGCGTCCGCCGGATACTGCGCGCCGTTAGCCGAAAACTAAATTTGTGAGAAGCGCAAAGACGCTCCCTCTCTCCCGTTCAAAGCGCGTCTCACACTCAAGCAGATGGATTCCTTTCACGCTCAGGTCTAACGCCTAAGCCGGGCCGAAGACCTGACACCACCGACGAGGAGGCCGTTATGTCCGGTTTGCTTCAGCGATTTTTCACACCAGCAATCTTGCTGGCGTGTTCGTGTCTTTCCTGCTTCGCTCAACCTGCCAAAGCGACTGGCTCGATTGCCGGACGCATCACCGACGGAGAAAAACCAATCCCCGGCATCACCGTGACGGCGCGCGACAGTACGGTGAATAGTTCAGGCCAGTCCGACTTGCGCGGACGCTCCGTGACCGTCCAAATCAGCGAAGGCGTCAACCAAATCACTGTGCGCGTAGACTTCAGCGCCGCCCGCAAGGAGGGGCAATGAATAAAGCCTTTTCCTTGCGGCTGTGCCGCAGTGATGTGCGGAAAGGCTCTGCCTTTCCGGCAGATGTGCTGATTGATTTCGGGGCTATGCCCCCAATGTCTTTTGCTTTGCCAGAAATTATTTTCAGCACAACGACCGTCGGGGGCGTAGCCCCCAAGAGATTGGCAAGCTCACGGAAAGGCAGAGCCTTTCCGCACATCACTGCGGCACAGCCGCAAAAACAGTTTTTGACTCGCATTCATTTTTCGATTCGCACTCATTTACCAGCTTTGTCGCTGCTGCGAATGAGTCTGTGTTTGATGATTTGGTTGTTCTGTTGTTTAGGTGCAATGGCGCAACCTGTTGCTCTGCCAGCACCGCAAATCGGACAAATCAGCGGCAACCTGCTGGACGACAGCGGACAGCCTTTAGTCGCAGCCGTCATACGATTGCAATCAGTCGGCGTAAAAACGCGCGGCTTGCAACCCAACGCGACGACTGACGGCGAAGGCCGCTTCGTCTTTCAAAATCTCAGTCCGGGCAACTATCGCTTTATGGTCGCCGAGCGCGGAATGGTCTTGCCTGAATTCACGGGCGCACAATCCGTTTATCGAATCGGCGATCAAGTGACGCTCAACCTGGTCAAAGGCGCAGTCATCACGGGGCGCGTGACTTCTGCGGCAGGCGAACCGCTCGTCGGTCTCGAAGTACAGGCGACGCGCTTACGCGATAGCAACGGACAGCCTGTCCCTTTCACGGCCTCGCGCTTGACGGATGATCGTGGCATCTATCGCATTTACGGGTTGCCGCCGGGCGTATACCTCGTCAATGCCAACAAGCATTCCGTCAATTTTTATGAAGCCACCGCTTTTGATGGCGAAGCGCCTACGTTTTATCCATCGGGTACGCGCGACACGGCGACCGAAATTAATCTCAGCCAGAGCGAAGAAGTTAGCGGCATAGACATTCGGCATCGCGGCGAATTCGGTCGCGTAGTCAGTGGACGCCTGACCGGCGCGGTTACGGGCGGCGGCAACGCGAAGACGGTTTATTTGCGCTTGCCCTGCAATCAGCAAATCGTAGCCACGACGTACGTTTACGCCGACGCAGCGCGCAATGCTTTTATCTTCGCGGGCGTCACCGATGGCGAATACGAGCTAATCGCGCGCCGTAGTGATGGTGACGATGGCGGCGCGGCCTCGGCTCCGCGCAAGATCGTGGTCAAAGGCGCAGATGTGACCGACATCGAATTATCACTTGCGGCGCTGGCTTCGATCAGCGGCAAGCTATCGTTTGAATCTGCCAAAGCGGGCGAACCTCTCAAAGCCGAAGCCGACAAGTCTGCGCCGAAATGCGCGGATGCTCGCGCGTGGTCTGCGCCCGAAGTTCTCATCAACGCGCCGCGCCTCGATAAACCCGAACCCTTGTCGGTCAATACCGCCGCGAACGAACAGCGCGAGTTCCGCCTCACGGGACTCGACGCGGGACGTTACGCGCTGACGACGCAATTGCCCAGTGAAGCGTGGTACGTCAAAGCCATCGCGCAAGAAACCACTGCGACGGGCGGCAAGCGGATGAGCGCGCTGTTGCGAAATCCTTTAGCACTCAGCGGCGGACAAAACGCGACAGGCATCGTCATCACGCTGGCCGAAGGCGCTGCGCAACTCAGTGGATCAACCGCGAAACGCAAACTGCCGCATACGCTGCATCTGGTTCCGGCAGAAGCTACGGCGGGCGATGACTTGTGGCGTTACGCCGAGTTGCCGTTGCGCGATGAGGCGGTGTTTCACTTCAAATATCTCGCGCCGGGCAAATACTGGTTGCTGGTGCTGCCTAGCGAAGCAACTGCGTTGACGGCTTACGACGCAGCGGCACGCGCCAAGTTGCTCAAGCGCGCCGCCGCCGAAGGAAAAGAACTCACGCTCGCGCCGTGCCAGCGTCTCAATGACTTTCAACTCAAACAATAACCATGCGTAAAACTCTTTTACTAATGATTTGTCTTTGCCTGCCACTCGCGGCGTATGCGCAAATCGCCAAGCCCGAACTGCATACGGCTTCGATCAGCGGGCGCGTCACGATTGAGGGCAAGCCGGTCGTGGGCGCTGCGGTGTCGGCGATGTATGCCGGAGGGGGCGATGCCAATTTAATGGTGATGACAATGAATGGCGGCGAGAGCGTGCAGGCGCGCACCGATGCCGAGGGGCGTTATGAATTCACGGCGTTGCGCAAGGGCAAGTACCGGATCAAGTGCGTATCTGATGCCTACGTCGAACAGACGGCGAGCGGTTTTATGAAACAGGCCAATCGCACTTATACGGTGGATGAAGGCGAGCAACTCAAGTCAGTAGATTTCGCGTTGGTGCGGGGCAGCGTGATTACGGGACGTGTGACCGATGCCGAAGGCAAGCCGTTGATCGAAGAGATGATGATGTTTGAATCAGCCGCTACGCAGACGCCAAACCATTCCTACGATTCAGATTTACGCACCGATGATCGCGGCGTTTATCGGTTCTTCGGGTTGGCTCCGGGCAAGTACCGCGTAGTCGTCGGACTGGCAGAAGGCGCTTCGCCGTGGCGGAGCGAACCGATACCGCGTACCTATGCGCCGGGCGTGACCAACATTGCCGAAGCCAGAGTCATAGAGGTCAAAGTCGGCAGCGAAATCGAAAACGTAGACATTCGCCTAGGCCGTGATGACCGCCGCTATTTCACCGCCAGCGGCAAGGTCATTGACGGCGAGACCGGGCAAGCGCTCTCGAACAGTTTCATGGTTTACGCAGAGCCGATGCCGACCGAAGGCGGCAAGCAACCGGAAGCGCAAGGTTCAAATAGTAGCGCGCAAGTGGATGGCAGCGGCGCGTTCGCGTTGAGTCGCCTGACGCCGGGGCGATATCGGTTGCGGCTGGAGGCGGCTTTGCGAAACTTCACCGATCCCTTTGCCTATTACGGCGAGCCGCTGTTCGTCACGTTGGCCGAAGCCGATGTGAGCGGACTGGAACTCAAAGTACGGCGCGGCGCTACAGTCAGTGGCAAAGCGGTGCTGGACGCGGCGACGGGCAATGATGCGAATCTGCTGAACAGTTTGACGCAGGCGTTTATTTCGATGCGTTCGCACGGTGAAGCCAGAGAAGGCGGCAGCGGCTATTTTCACTACAACCAACTCAAGCCTGATCACAGCTTCCGCTTTGAAGGCGTGCCGCCGGGCAAGATGAAGATCGAAAGCCAACGCTTTTCGATGAATGGCAGCGCGCCTTCGGGCTTGACGCTGGTGCGCGTCGAACGCGACGGCGTCCCGCAACCTGATGGCCTCACCATCGTCGCCGCAGAAAATATCGCGAATGTCAGATTGGTGTTTGCGCTCGGCACGGGTGCAATTCGCGGTGAAGTGCAAACGATCAATGGCAAGTTGCCAGCGGGTTATGCCTTGCACGTATCAGCGACGCGCAAAGGCGCAAGCCAGCAAGGCGGCTTTGACACCACGGCGGACGATAAAGGCCGCTTCAGGATTGAGAATTTGCTGGCGGGCGAATATACGCTGCACCTTACGGCCTATTACGAAAACTGGCAGGAGCAAGCGAACTTCCCGCCCCTTTCGCAAGAGGTGAAAGAGTCCGTCACGGTCTCAGCCAATCAACCCGCGCAGGTTTCGCTCACCTTCGACGTGAGCAAAAAGGAGCAACAATGAGACGCGTGTGTTTGGCTTTGCTCATTTCGGTTGGCGGTTGGATGACGGCTCAAGCGCAAGCCCCTGCCGTAAACGCCACCGCCGCGACACTGCGCAGCGGCAACATTACGGGACGCGTCGTGACGGATGACGGGCAGCCGCTCGTGAAAGCGCAGGTGCAACTCGTCAAACGAGGGGCGCAACGCGCTGAAAGGGCGGTCGCGCATACGGATGCCGAAGGTAATTTCACCGCGCCGAGCTTGAGCGCGGGTGTTTATGGCGCTTATGTGCAGATGCCCGGATATACGCAGGCGGATGTCATTGGTGGCGAGCGTAATTATCGGCTGGGTGATTACGCGACGCTGACACTGACCAAAGGCGGCGTCATCACGGGTCGCATTCAAGATGAAGACGGCGAGCCGTTGGTGAAAGCTCCGGTGACCGCGCTTCGCATGCGCACGTTGACGGGCAATCCGCTCAAAGAAAGCGACGCTTATTCAAACAGAATGTTGACGGATGATCGCGGCGTATATCGGTTTTATGGTTTGCCAGCGGGCATCTATCAGGTTTCAGCGGTGGCGGCGCACGGCTTTCAGCAGCGTGAACAACTGGCGATTTATTACCCTTCATCACCGCGTGCGGCGGCGGCGGAAGTCACAGTGCAAACCGGCGGCGAAGCGACCGGCATAGACATTCGGTTGCGCAAGCTGACGGGTTTCACGGTGAGCGGGACGGTGGCGGGCGTTAAGGCCAGCGGCCTGATGAGTGGGACTTCGGTAACGCTGCGCAACGTGGCGACGGGAACCCGGGAAAGCGGCGCGGAAGTGAAAGACGACGGACAGTTCGTCGCGGTGGGCGTGCCCGAAGGCGATTATGAAATTTGCGCCTCTACCAGCAGTTACATTGGCGAAGACGCTGGCTTGACAGCTCTCTCGCAGTGGGTGCGAGTCAGCGTGCGTGGCGCGGATGTTTCAGGCGTCGCCTTGCGTATGAATCCGCTCGCCAGCCTCAAAGGCCGCGTCGTGTTAGAGCCACTTGAGCAAGCCGCGAATCAGCTCGCTAATCAGCCCGCGAATCAAGCTGATAAGTGTTCGCCGACGAAGGCTACATTGCCAGAGAGTTTGCTGACGGCGCATTCCAGCGGCAAAACGCTGCGATGGGGGCAAGATGGCCATCAGGCTGTGCCCGATGAACAGGGCAGGTTTCAGATGAATTCGTTAGAGCCGGGAACGTTTTGGTGGAGCTTCGATCTGCCTGCGCCGACGTGGTACGTGCGCACGATGGCGGGCTTGGCTGCGCTTGCCACGACGACTACGAAAGCTGCGCCGCAGGCTTCAGATCAATTCACCCTCAAGCCCGGACAGGCGCTCGGCAACGTTGTCGTGACCGTTGCCGCGAACGCTGCGCGCTTGCAAGGCCGTGTCGTCGCAGCCAACGGCGCGAAGCTGCCTGCGCGCTTGCGCATCCACCTCGTACCCGCTGACACCGCGCAAGCCGAAGACTTGTTACGTTACGACGAAGCGATGGCGACCAGCGATGGCGCGTTTCAGTTCGATCACATCGCGCCGGGCAAGTACTGGTTATTGGCGCAAACCGTCGCCGCCAACGAACCGCTCGAAACGCAGCGCCGCATGCAAGCGTGGGACAACGCCGCGCGCGCCAAGTTGCGCAAAGATGCCGAACTCGCCGCCGTCACGTTTGAGGCGCGTCCGTGTTCGGTCAGCAAAGATTTCAAACTCGAATGGAAGAAATGAGGCAGCGACAAGTACAACAACCTGGAAAGGTTGTTGCCGTCTTCGCATTGGATCGCTTGAGCAACGTCACCACAACCTGGAAAGGTTGTTGTACTTCGTATTTCGGAGGATTTATGAAAAAGAATCACAGCTTATGGATAACAGTTTGGTTGTTAATTTTCGGTGCGACTTTGTCGGCGCAAACAAATCCGGCTACACAAAAACTCGGTACGGCGACGATCAGCGGACGCATTACGTTGGAAGAGAAACCAGCGGCGGGCGTCATTGTCGGGTTGCTGAAAGCGGAAACCATGTCGCAGGAAGATATGGTTCCGGTGCAACGCGCGACGACCGATAGCGAAGGGCGTTATCGCCTGACCCAGGTCGTCGGCGGGCGCTTTCGCTTGCAGGCGATGACGCCTGGTTTCGTCACCGAAGAGCAGAAGACCGATATGTTTTCGCGCGGTCGTAATCTCAATCTCAACGACGGCGAAACCGTCGAGAACATGGATTTCAAGCTGACTAAAGGTGGCGTGATTACGGGCAAGGTGACCGATGGCAATGGGCGTCCGCTGATTGCCGGACGCCTTCAGCTATTTCAAATTCAAGCCGATGGCCGCAAGCAACAAACGCAAGTCGGAATGAATTTCGTGATGACGCAAACCGATGATCGCGGCGAATATCGGCTTTACGGTTTGCTGGCGGGCCGCTACGTCATCGGTGTCGGACTCAACACGCCCGGTCAGCAAAAAGTCACTTATCACCCGAATACTACGTCGCAGGATGAGGCCACGGTTGTCACAGTGACGCCGGGCAGCGAAAGCCGCGACGTAGACATTCGCCTCAACGCCGAGAAAACCAAAACCTTCAGCGTGACGGCGCGCGTGGTGGATGCCGAAACCGGGCAACCCGTGCCCAACGTAGGCGTCGGTTATCGGCTGTTGCGCGCGGGCGAACCGCTGTCGAATTCGTTTTTCAATCAGTCGGCGACCAGCGATGCGCGTGGCACAGTGCGGTTAGATAACTTGTCGGCGGGACGTTACGGCGCGGGCGTATCGAGCTTCAGCCCGAACGGACAGAGCGTTGACTATTTTAGCGAAGCGACGCCGTTCGAGATTGCTGAGAGCGATGTCGAAGGCATAGAGATTCGCGCGCAGCGCGGCGTGACGGTCAGCGGCGTGGCCGTGATCGAAGGCATCACCGATCCCGCCTTGACGGCGAATTTGCTGGCGCAACTGACGGCGGATAGTGCTTCGGCCAGTTCGCGTTCGCCGGGACCGAACAGTTTCAGCTTCCCGCGTAATTTCAAGATCAACCGCGACGGCACGTTTCGGGTCAGCGGGTTAGCGCCCGGCATTCTGTCAATCAATCTCAATCAGCGGGCGGCGGTGGGTTTCATCGTCGTGAAGGTCGAATCAGAAAATCACAACGATCAGGGCGAGATTGTTTTGGCCGCCGCGCAACCGCTGGCGGGCGTGCGGCTGGTGTTGGCTTACGGCACGGGTGTGATTCGTGGGCAAGCGCAATATATCAATGGCACGTTGCCTGCCGATGCACGGGTGAATGTGCAATTGCGCCGTGCCGATGTGCCAGCGCGCGGCCCCGGCGGACGCTCTGCCGAAGTGGATGCGCGCGGCAGATTCGTGTTGGAAGGCGTGCCGGCGGGTGAATACGAAATTACGCTGACGAGTTTTTCGCAAATGAGGACGGTAACGACTGCGTCGGATGGCACTACGACCGTCACGATGAATTCTGGACAGTCGCGCCCGATGATGGTGCGGCAAAAAGTGATCGTCCCCGCCACGGGCGAAGTGCCCGTGACAATGACGCTTGATCTGGCGGCTCCGCAAAATCCACCCAAATAGTAAAGAGTGTAGGGTAGGTTCTTAACCTGCCCTTACCCGGTTGAGCGACGCATCATTGTCGAGCCCAAGCGCGTAGGGCAGGTTAGTAACCTACCCTACACTTTTCCTGAGGAGTAATAAGCCATGAAAAAAACACTGCTTACGATTTATTTTCTTTCGCTTTTTATCACGGCGTTGGCCCAACAAACACCGCGCCGCACCGGTTCGATCACCGGACGCATTGTGACCGAAGACGGCGCGTTGGTCAGCGGCGCGCGCGTATTCATCGGCGCAATTGGCGACCGTACGACTTCGCCTAGCCGCAACATCGCGCTCGACGATGACGGCAATTTCACGGTCAACAATCTCGAAGCGCGCGGCTATCGCGTTTCGGCTTCGCTGCCCGGTTATGTCACGGCGGGCGAAGACGACCCGTGGCGCGTGGCGCGGCTCGGCGACACGGTCACGGTGATGCTCACCAAAGGCGGCGTCATCACCGGACGTGTCACCAATCAAAGCGGCGAACCGGTAATTGGCGTAATGATGCAGGCCACCCGCGTGAAAGACGCAGCAGGTAAACCGATTAGTTCAACGTTTATGGCGTCGGGCGGAGCGCTGTCGGCGACCGATGATCGCGGGGTCTATCGCACCTACGGCTTATCCGCGGGGTCTTATGTAGTCGCTACGCAAAACGCCAATATGGTCGTGAACGCGCCTTACGCGGGGTTGGTTCCGACGTTCTATCCGTCGAATACGCGCGAGGGCGCGACCGAAGTGCAAGTCACGCCCGGCGGCGAAACCAGCGGCATAGACCTGCGCTTTCGCGGCGAAACCGGTCACAGCATCAGCGGTAAAGTCTCAGGCGCTGTGCCCGGCGCAGCCGAATCGTCAATGGTCGCGCGTGGCGTATCGGTCAGGCTTACCGTTCCCGGTACGCAACAAACGCTCGCGCAATCTTTCGTGCAAACCGGACGCGATCAATTCGGCTTTGAATTGAAAGGCATAGCGAATGGCGAGTATGAAATTTCAGCGATAAGTTCTCAGCCTGACGGAGCCAGCGCCTTGAGTCCGCCGCGCCGCATTACGGTGCGCAACGCCGATGTCGGCGGCGTAGAGATAGTTTTGGCTGCGCTGGCCTCGATCAGCGGCAAGTTCGTTGTCGAACCCGCCGCCGGTCTCAAGCCCGAAGAGCAGGCCCTCTGCGTCAAAGGCCGTCCGGCGGCGTTGAATGAAATTGTTCTCAACGCGCAAACCGTCACGGCGCGCAAGACCTTTCAATCCACAATGGGCTTGGGCGACACGGCTCCGGCAGAAGACGGCGCGTTCACGTTGCCCTCGCTCGAAGCCGGGCAATATCGTTTGCAACTCAATCTGCCGGGCGATGGTTGGTACGCCAAAAGCATTGCGCCGCCTGCGGGCAAAACTTCATTGACGTTGGCGGCGGGCGAAAAACTTTCCGGCGTCGTCGTCACACTGGCCGAAGGTGCTGCGCAAATACGCGGCAAATGGCAAGGCAAGGTGACGGGCAAGATGCGCGTTCATCTCGTACCCGCCGACGTTGCCGCAGCCAACGACGTGCTGCGTTATTACGAAGCGCCGCTGTCATCCGACGGCGCGTTCACGCTCACGCACCTCGCGCCGGGTAAGTACTGGTTGATCGTGAAAGCTGCGCAGGCGTTGGTTGACGGCGAGCGTTTGTTACGTCCGCTGGCGTGGGACGCCACGGCGCGCGCAGCATTACGCAAAGAAGCCGAAGCCGCGCAACAGGCGGTTGAGTTGAGTGCTTGCATGCGCATCAGCGAATACAAGCTGGCGGCGTCGAAGTAAAAATTCGCCTTTCGTAGTGGCGAATTTATTCGCTCTGTCACATCGCATTCGATTTCATTCAAGAGGCTCTATGAACCAACTCGTTTATCAAACCTTACCGCCATCATCACTCTCATGGCCCTTACTGCCCTTACGACAATGCTGGGCGGCGGTGTTTTGGATGTTGGTGTGTGCAGCGATGGTAGGAGCGCAAGCCAGTTCGATGGCGGATCAGGCCGGTACGGCGGCGGTGAGCGGGCGCGTGACGTTAGGCGGTCAGCCTGTGCCGGGCGTAATGGTGGCGCTTTCTCCTAACGACACGAGCGCGGGCAATCCGTTGCCGCTGGCGCGCGCGTTCACCGACGAAGATGGTCGCTATCGTCTCACCGGCATGCCCGCTGGTAAGTTTCGCGCGCAAACGATGGCGCCTGGTTATGTGAGCGACGAGCAGAAATCCGATTGGTACATTTCGTGGCGCACGATCAATGTCGGTGTCGGTGAACAGATCGAAAATCTCGATTTCAAACTCAGCCCAGGCGGCGTGATGGCGGGTAAGGTGACTGATATAAGCGGGCGTCCAATGATCGCGGCGCGCGTGCAGCTTTTTCGCCGGTCAGCCAACGGACGTATGGATACGGCTCCGATGACGCCGAACGAGTCGTTGATGTATGAAACCAATGATCGCGGCGAATATCGGCTATTCGGTTTGATGGAAGGGCAATACTTCGTGGCGGTGGGAACGAATTCGCCTGCCTTCAGTTTCGGCAACAACTTTCCGCAGACTTATCACCCCGGCACGCGCTCTGACAAAGAAGCCAAACCGATTGCCGTCACGCCAGGTAACGAAACCAAAGACATTGATATTCGCGTCAATACCGAACGGCCTAAAACTTATGCCGTCACGGCGCGCGTCGTAGATGCGCAAACCAATCAACCGCTGACGGGCGTCGAAGTCAGTTACGGCGCGGCGCGCGAAGCAGGGCGTTACACGGTGGCGGGGCCGTCGTCCAACAGCGATACGCGCGGCCTGGTGCGATTCGAAGGGCTGTTGCCGGGACGGTATGGCGTGGTGGCTTCAGTCAGGAGCTTGGTGGCAGGCCGGCCCGCCTATTTCAGCGAATACGTGCCGTTTGAAGTTACCGATGGCGCTGTCGAAGGCCTTGAGTTGCGCGCCACTCCCGGCGCGACGCTCAGCGGAACCATCGTGATCGAAGGCGTGACAGATGCCGCAATGATGGCCAGCCTGTTCGCACAGTTAAACGGCGGGCTAACGGTTTCAGGCTTTAGCGATGTGACTTCGATAGGTTACGCACCGATGCCGGTGCCGATCAATCGCGACGGCAGCTTTCGCGTCAGCGGCTTGCCGTCCAGCACTGTCAACTTTCGCATAGAGGCGCAGCGCGCACCGGGCTTTTTGCTTGTGCGTATCGAAGCCGACGGACAGGCGATGACCGAAGGATTGAAAGTAACGGCAGGGCAACCAAGTCAAGGCGTCAAACTGGTGTTTGCTTACGGCACGGCGGTCGTGCGCGGACAACTGCAACTCGTCAACGGCGTGCTGCCGGCGGGTGCGCGCACGAGCGTGAACGCGCGCCGCTCGGATGTAACCAATCGTTCTTTGTCAGGGCGATTTGCCGACGTTGATACGCGCGGGAATTTTGTGTTGGAAGGTTTGGCGGCGGGCGAATACGAACTGACATTGAGCAGTTACGGCCCGCGCTTTGCGACGCCGAATGCGCCGCCGGGCGCTCCGCCACCCCAGCCTGCGCCTCCGCTTACTACCAAACAAAAAATCACGGTTCCTGCGGCGGGCGAAATCTCTGTGACGATGACGCTCGACGTAACGCCGCAACCAAATCCAGCAGGGAAGCAATAGCCCAGCAGGGAGACAATAGTGATGATGAGCCGCAAGTATTCGCAATGCCAGTATTCGCAATGGATGATCGGCTTTGGGTTGTTGTGGCTGTGCGCTAGCTGCGCGTTGGCGCAAACGACGAACGCGCGGCGCACGGGTTCGATCACCGGACGCATCGTCACCGAAGACGGTGTGCCCGCGAGCGGCGCGCAGGTGTTTTATACCGAACTGGGCAGCAGCCGTCCGTCGCCCCCGCGCAATGTGCCGACGGCGGATGCCGAAGGGAACTTCACGATCAATAACCTCGAAGCGCGCAGCTATCGCGTCTTGGCTTCGCTGCCGGGTTACGTGACGGCGAACGAAGATGACCCCAATCGTGCCGCGCGCCTCGGCGATCACCTGACGCTTCAACTGGTGAAAGGCGGCGTTATCACCGGGCGCGTATTAACGCCGCGCGGCGAGCCGGTGATCGGAGCGACGATCTATCCTTACCGGGTACGCGATGGGGCAGGGAAAGCCACGATCAGCACGAGCGGCGGACGGCCTGCGCTGTCGGATGATCGCGGCGTCTATCGGCTTTACGGCTTGTTTGCCGGTGCTTATGTCGTGGCGACTGGCCCGGCGACGAGTTTCCCCGGCTCGCCTTATCTGGGGGTTGCGCCGGTTTTTCATCCGGCGAATACGCGTGACGGCGCTACGGAAGTCGCTGTGTCACCGGGCAGCGAAGTCAGCGGCATAGACATTCGCTATCGTTACGATTACGGCCACACGGTCAGCGGCAAAGTATCGGGCGCGGTTACGGCTGAAGGCGCGCGCGGCAGCATACTCATCCGGCTGACGCCGCTCGGTTCGCAGATGATGTTAGCCAACGCATCAGTTGATCCCTCACGCGGGCAAACTGGTTTTGAACTGACAGGCATCGCCGATGGCGATTACGAGATTTCGGCGCTGCGTTTTGATCGTGAGCGCGGCAGTGCCTTCAGCGCGCCGCGCCGCGTGACGGTGCGCCAAGTCAATGTCGGCGGACTCGAACTGGTGTTGAGTCCGATGGCAGCCATCACGGGCAAAGTCGTCGTCGAGCCGTTGGCCGCGCCTAACACTGAAACGTGCGGGAAAAGCCGTCCGGCGACGCTGAATGAAATCTTGCTGACGGCGCAAATCGTTACAACCATGAATTCGCCGCTGCCGCCCGGCTTCGTGGCGAATACGGTCGCCCTTGCCGATGACGGAACTTTTTCCATCACTTCGCTGGAAGCGGGTGGCTATCGCTTGCTCACCGATTTGCCCGGCGAACCCTGGTACGTAAAAAGCCTCGCGCTGCCTGCGGGAAAAACCGCCAACGCCGGAGCCTTCACGTTGCCCCTCGGCGAAAAACTTTCCGGCGTCGTCGTCACGCTGGCCGAAGGCGCAGCGCAGATTCGCGGCAAATGGTCAGGCAAGGCGAACAGCAAAATGCGCGTTCATCTCGTACCCGCCGACGTAGCAATGACGAATGACGTGTTGCGTTATTACGAAGCGGCGCTGTCATCCGAAGGTGCGTTCACGCTCACGCATCTCGCGCCGGGCA
Organism: Acidobacteriota bacterium; assembly: GCA_043718445.1. Lineage (GTDB taxonomy): Bacteria > Acidobacteriota > Blastocatellia > RBC074 > RBC074 > JACPYM01. Next base: position 23,812 of record JAYSVR010000100.1, read on the forward strand.
AATACTGGCTGGTCGTGAAAGCTGCGCAAGCCCTGGAAGAAGGCGAGCGTCTGGTGCGTCCGCTGGCGTGGGATGCCACGGCGCGCGCGGCACTGCGCAAAGAAGCTGAAGCGGCTACGCAAGTGGTAGAACTCGGCGCTTGCGTGCGTTTGAGTGATTACAAACTCAAATGAAGTTGGAAGCCGCAGCCGTCCCGCCACACACTTTGTGGATAGGACGGCTGCGCTTAATAATTTTGTTCGCAACCGAACCCTTGGCCTACCTGCCTGCTCATAAACAGTGAGCGATGAAAACCGAAAGCGATAAACAGGAGATGCTTTGGGTGCTGTATGCCCAAGCGGGTGATCGTGCGGCATTGGATGCGTTGCTCGAACGTGTGCAAGAGCCGCTGTATCGCTATGTTTATCACCTGGTCGGATCGCAGCCGCTGGCCGAAGATGTGTTGCAGGAAGTTTTTCTCATCATCTATCGCAAGTTGAAATGGCTGCGCGAGCCTGAGTTGTTTCGTCCGTGGGCGTTTCGCATCGCTACGCGCGAAGCGTTCAAGCAACTCAAACGCGAACGGCGTTGGCGCGATGCTTCGGTCGAAGAAGATGCGTTGGCTGAGGTGGCTGCGCCGGAACGCAACGTGTTTCCGGCGGAATGGCTGGCGCAGTTGCCGCAACAGATTGCGCAACTTTCTCCGGCCAGTCGTGCGGTCATCATGCTGCATTACCTGCACGAACTGCCGCTGCCTGAAATCGCCGAGGTGATGGGCGTGGCGTTGGGTACGGTCAAGTCGCGGCTGGCTTACGGCCTGAATAGTTTGCGCAAGCAGTGGGAATAAAAGGAACGATTATGGCTACAACGGATTTCAATCAATTGCGCGGCGGTGTGCTGGCGCGCATCGAACGTACGGAACGCAATTACAAGCTGGCTTTCTGGAGCGCGTGGGTCATCGAGACTTTGTTCGTGGTCGCCTTTTTATGGCTGGCGAACTGGCACGACCGTTTGCACCAGTTGATTCTGCTGTCCGCGATGGCGACGTATTCCATTCTCGGCCTGGGGCTTTTCGCTTTAGGCGCGCACGTGAGCCGGAATACGTTGCTGGTGCTGAAAGCTATCGAACTGGCGCAAGACCAACGCGGTCAGGCGTCTGAATGAATACAGAGAATCATTGGAGGGAGACTTTTTATGCAACGCACTTTGTTGATCGTTACGTTGGTCTTGTTTGGCGCACTCACTGCCGCTGCGCTTTGGCAGCACGGATATTGGGGCATCATCGCGCCGCACTTTCAGACCTTTGGCGGAGGGCAGGTGCTAACCGATTTAGTCATCGCATTGATTCTCGTCCAGGTGTGGATGTGGCACGACGCCAAAGCCACTGGTCGCAACGTCTGGCCGTGGATCGTTATCACGTTGGTGTTAGGTTCGTTTGGGCCGTTGATTTATTTGCTCACTCGCCAACCGAAACGCTAGCCCGAAACATTAGCAATGACGGGGGCAAGCAGTGCGAAACGTTCGGCGGATTCAAATTCGGTTTCGCTGACGAGGTTATAAAACTGCACGTAGCGTTCGGCGAAATCGGCGATACAAAAACAGGGGCGATGCTTTCGAAACAGCGTACCCGCGTTGATGATCGTGAGGTGTTCAAAACTTTGCACGAGGCGATTGTGCGTATGTCCGTTGATGATGAATTCGTAATCGCGCTGATTGACCAATTGCCACAGCGGATAATTCGCGTGCAATTTTAAGGCGTCTTCGGCAGGCCATACGCCCGCCATATCGTCAGTGCCCAAACCGTGGCAGAGCATGGCGCGTCCGGCGATGGTGTCGAGGCGGCGAATGGTGGGCAGGTTCGGAATGAATTCCCACGCAGGTAATTTCAAATCAAAGCGCGACGTAGCGTCATCCAGCCCGCGCATCTCGCCCGCAAACAGCCAGCGTTCGTGATTGCCGCGTACGCACAACACGTGATGTTCGACTAACAATGAGATGGTGTGATTGATGTCGCCGGGGCCGTCTACGAGATCGCCGACGGCGCACACTAGGTCGAGGTTTTGCGTTTGAAAAAATTCGAGCGCCGTCGCCAACCGCTCGTTCTC